>NZ_JBLTJC010000059.1:0-40075 GCF_048158785.1 Streptomyces colwelliae
CCCGCCAACCCGCCAACCCGCCAACCAGTGATCAGCACTGCCCCTCGGAATGCATCATCTAGGCATGTTCACAACCGAACAACGCGACCGCACCCGCGCCCAACTCCTCGCCCACGCCGAGGCCGACGACTCCATCATCGGCTTCGCCTACACCGGTTCGCACGCCACCGGCACGGGTGACCGCTGGTCGGACACGGACATCGTGTTGGCCGTGCGGGGCGAGGTCGCCGAGGCAGTACGCGGGTGGACGACGTGGATCTACGACGAGTTCGACGCCCGGCACCAATGGGACCTGGGCACGGGTGGCACCGGCGTCATCCGCGTCTTCCTGCTGCCGGGGTGGGTGGAACTGGACATCACCTTCACCCCGGAGCCCGAGTTCGGCGCCCGGGGCCCGCAATGGCGCACACTCTTCGGCACCCCGCACGCCCAGCCGCAGTTCCCCCCGCCCGACCGCAACACAGTCATCGGCTTCGCCTGGCACCACGCCCTGCACGCCCGCATCTGCCTTGAACGGGGCCGCAGTTGGCAGGCGGCGCACTGGATCAACGCCCTGCGCGACCAGCTGATCACCCTGGCCTGCCTACGCCTGGACCTCCCCACCGCCTACTCGAAGGGCGCCCACCTGTTGCCGGACGAGGTCACCGCCCCACTGGAGTCCACCCTCGTCCGCTCCCTCACGGACCCCGAACTCCGCCGCGCGCTCACCGCGACGATCACAGCCACCGCAGCCGAACTGAACCTCTCCGACCCCCAACTCGCCGCCCGCCTACGCCCGATGCTGACGGAGCTGACGTAACACATGGGCACGACCACCCACATCGACCTCACCCTCATCCCGTCCGGCCAGGTCACCCTCTCCGACCGCCGCACGCAACGCAGTTGGACGGTCGACCTCGCCCCCTTCCACCTCGGCACCCTCCCCGTCACCCAGGAGCAGTACGCCCAGGTCACCGGCGAGCGCCCGAGCACCGCACAGGGCAGCGACCGCCTCCCCGTGGAGACCGTGTCGTGGCGGGACGCGGTGCTCTTCTGCAACTCCCTTTCCCAGCAAGAGGAGTTGACCCCGGCGTACGACTTCGACGCCCAAGGCGAACCCCTCCTACGCGACCCCTCGACCGACGGCTACCGCCTCCCCACCGAGGCCGAGTGGGAGTACGCGTGCCGGGCGGGGACGAGCGGCCCCCGCTACGGCCCCCTCGACGACATCGCCTGGCACCGCGGCAACTCCGAGGAGCGCCCCCACGAACCGGGCGGCCGGCTGCCCAACCCGTGGGGCCTGCACGACATGCTGGGCAACGTGTGGGAGTGGTGCTGGGACCTCTACGACCCCGAGGTCTACGGCACCTACCGGGTACTGCGCGGCGGCGGCTGGTTCGACGAGCACTGGAGCTGCCGCGCTTCCGTGCGCCGCCGCAGCCACCCGACCTTCCGGGTGGACGACGTGGGCTTCCGCGTCGCCCGGTCCGTCACGAGCTGAGCCTCCGTCGCAACCACCCGGTCGCCAACTACCCGTGCGCGGACGCCAGATGCTTCGCCAGCCTCGGCGACGCGAACTCCGTCCCGCACACGAACCGCATCACCGGCCCGTACGACGACGCCGCCGGCAGCCCCGTGAAGTAGACCCCCGGCACCGAGGACACATACCCGGCGCCGAGCTTCGGCGTACCCCGGCTCACCGCCAGCTGGGTGCGCAGCTCATGCCCGAGGAAGTCCATCGCCGCGATGTCGACCCGGTACCCCGTCGCGGATATGACGTGATCGGCGGTGAGTTGCCGCGTCCCTCCGCCCGGCGCCGCGACGGTGAGTACCGGGCCGCCGTTCGCCGCGCCCGCGCCCCCGCCCGCCTCCGCCCGCACGATCCGCTCGACCTCGCTGACCTGCACCTTCCCCTCGAACCGCTCGCGCAGCCACCACGCACCGAGCGGTCCGAGCACCCGGCGGACCAGGTAGTGCCGGGTCTGCTCGGGGAGGTAGCGGTACGGCTGGGGGTAGTAGCTCAGCGCCCACAGCGACCATGCCCGCCCGAACGGCGACTCGGGGCGCAGCTTCGGCTGCTTCCACGGAGGTGCGCCGAAGGCCACCCGGCCGTGCCCGCGCGAGACGATCCGCACGCTCGCGCCCGCCTCCGCCGCCAACGCCGCCGTCTCCAGGGCGGACTGCCCGGCGCCGACGACGATCAGCTCCTTGCCCTTGAACCTGCTCAGGTCGTGGTGCTGCGAACTGTGCGAGACGGGGCCGGTGGGCGCCGGTCCGTCGACCGCCGCCGCGGCCAGCTCCGGCGGGAGATGGGCGAGGCCGTACAGCCCGGTCGCCACGACGACCGCCCGGGCCGTGAACAACTCCCCTGAATCCAGCTTGAGTTCGAAGCCGCCGCCCTTGTCCCGATCCCCGTTCCGATCCCCGTTCCGATCCCCGTTCGGACCCGCTTTCCGGTCCACGGAGACGACCCGCACCCGCTCCAGCTCGGGCACCAGCTTCTGCTGGAACCACTCGCCGTAGCCGATGAAGGTCTCCACCGGGATGATGTCCTCGTCGGTGACCAGGCGGGGGATGCCGGCCGCGTCGCAGTAGTCGACGAGGTTGTGGCCGGGCTGCGGGGCATCGAGGTTGGAGGCGGCGGGCGTCGACTTCAGGAGCATTCCGGCGGGCATGTTGTCGCGCCAGCTGACCATGGGCTCGCCGAAGACACGGACCGGAATGCCGCGCGCCCGCAGATGCGCGGCGGTGGACAGGCCGAACGGCCCGGCGCCGATGACTGCTACCGGTTGAATCACGAAGTCCCTCCCCAGGACGTTCAATTCGTCACTTCGTGCTGGTGCTGCTGCCAGGGGTCACTGGCTAGTGCTAGTTCCTACTGGTGCTGGTTCCTACTAGTGCTCGTTCCTACTGGTGCCGCTGCCACGGCGGTTGGTGCGCCACAGCTGATACAGGTGCTTCGCGCCCGGCCGCACGAAGCGGGCCAGCATCATGAAGAACGGCCGCGGATCGTCACCCGCGAGCCAGGCCAGCTCCGTCCCGCTCGCCCGCGCCGGCGCGTGCGGCGTCGTATAGCCGCTGCGGCGGTAGGCGAGGAGGGCGGGCAGGTCGATGTTCTCCACGATGTACCGGTGGCCGGCGCGCTGCTCCCCCTCCGGGACAGCGCGGCCGGTCAGGTCGAGGTGCATGGCGCGGACGACGTCCACCCCCGACTCGTTCTCGAAGAGCCGGAACTGGGCGCCCATGCGGGGGTTGAAGTCGAGCAGTTTGTACTGACCGTCGCGCCGGTCGAAGCGCAGGTCGAGGTCGATGATGCCGGTGAAGCCGATCTGTTTGATGAAACGTGCGGCGAGATCCGCGAGTTCCGGATTGTCGACTACATATGCATTTGCCGTCATGCCCGCGTGCGGCGGCCAGGAGCGCACCTTGACGCCGGTGAACAGGGCGAGCGGCGTCGAATCCTGGTCGAAGTAGGCGTGCACGATCCAGTCCTCGGCCTCCTCCCTCGGCAGGTACTCCTGGAGGATCACCCCGGGGTGCTCGCCCCAGTCCCGGGCCAGCGTGAGCAGCCCCTCGCGGGTAGCGATCCTCGTCGTGCCGTTGACGGCCGGCCGGGAGCGCCGCACGAACGCCTCCCTGTTCTTGGCCACGATCGGGAAGCGGGCCTTCTCGGCGAACTCGACGATGTCGTCGTACGACTGCGGGAAGGCCGCCGCGGGGCTGGATATGCCGTGTTCCACGCAGAGTTCGTGCAGGCCCTGTTTGCTCGCGAGGTGACGCGGCAGCTTCGGTTCCACGCGCGGGAAGAGGAAGCGGGTGCCGAGCGCGTCCTGGTGCTCGGCGATCAGGACGGCGGCCTCCTCGTCGGTGGGGATGAGGACGGCGGGCCGGCCGATACGGCGCCCGATGCGCAGCAGACCCTCCACCAGTCGCCCGGGTTCCTCCGTGCCGGTCGTCGGCCACACGAACGCGCGCTTCAGATAACGGGACGCGGCCGCCGGCGTGTAACGGTCCTCCGTGATCGCATACATCGGCACGCCGAGGCGCCCCAGACTCCGGATCGCACCCACCCCGCCGTGATGCAGCGGATAGTCGCCGAACTTCACGATCAGGCCCGGCACTTCGCGGTCGGCCTCGAAAGGCACGCCGCTGGTGCGCTTGGCCACGGGTCCCCCCACGTGTCCCCCCTACGGACCGGACCCACCCCGTCCGTGTCCCCCAAAGGACGCTAAGCCGGAATTGCCCCTTCCGACAAGGCCTTTTCGGACATTGCGAACTCTTTAGACACTGCCGGTTCCCGCAACTCACCCGTAACGTGTGGCGCGGCCACATGCGAGTACGTACGAGAGTGAGGCAGCACCCATGCCCCCCTTCGATCTTCCCGAGGGCGACCCCTTCGGCCCGCACAACCTTCCCTACGGCGTCTTCTCGCCCGTCGGCTCGGACGGACGGACCGTCGGCGTCCGGCTCGGCGACCACGTGCTCGACGCGGGCGCGGCAGCGGAGGCGCTCGGCTCGCCGTACGTCTCCCTCCTGGCGCACCCCACCCTCAACCCCCTGCTCGCGGCGGGCCACACCGCCTGGTCGGACGTCCGCCGCGCGCTGACCGCGTGGGTGACGGTCCCGTCCCACCAGGAGACGATCACCCCGTACCTCCACCCGCTCTCGGCGGTGACCCTGCACCTCCCCTTCGAGGTCGCGGACTACGTCGACTTCTACGCCTCGGAGAACCACGCCCGGAACGTCGGCCGCATCTTCCGCCCCGACGCCCCGGACTCGCTGACCCCCAACTGGAAGCACCTGCCGATCGGTTACCACGGCCGCTCCGGCACGATCGTGGTCTCGGACACGGATGTCGTACGGCCCTCCGGTCAGCGCAAGTCCCCGGCCGACCCCGCGCCCGTCTTCGGCCCGTCGATCCGCCTGGACATCGAGGCGGAGGTCGGCTTCGTCGTCGGGGCGCCCTCGACGATGGGCGAGCCGGTGGCGCTCGCCGACTTCCGCGAGCACGTCTTCGGCCTGTGCCTCCTCAACGACTGGTCGGCACGCGACATCCAGGCCTGGGAGTACGTCCCCCTCGGCCCGTTCCTCGGCAAGTCCTTCGCCACGTCGGTGTCGGCGTGGATCACCCCGCTGGACGCCCTGGAGGAGTCGCGGGTGGCACCCCCGGAGCGCACCCATGAACTCCTTCCCTACCTGAACGACTCGGCCGAGGAACCCGGCGGCTACGACCTGCGCATCTCCGTCGCGATCAACGGCCACACGGTGTCCGAGCCGCCGTTCTCCACCATGTACTGGACCGCCGCCCAGCAACTCGCCCAGATGACGGCCAACGGCGCCTCCCTGCGCACCGGCGACCTGTACGGCTCGGGCACGGTCAGCGGGCCGGCGGAACGCGAGCGCGGCTCGCTGCTTGAGCTGACCTGGAACGGCCGCGACACCCTCGAACTCCCGGACGGCAAGCGGACGTTCCTGGAGGACGGGGACGTGGTCACGCTGTCGGCGTGGGCCCCGGGCGCGGACGGCACGCGGGTGGGTCTGGGCGAGGTCACCGGGCGGATCGTGGCGCGGGACTGAGACGGCGCGGTCGGCGGGGTCCGAGGCACGAGGGCCGGCGGGCGGGATGAGTCCGGTGGTCTCCGTACACCTGACTCCAGCCGCCCGTGCAGTCATACTGACGGCGGGCGGCACACATGGCGTGTACCCGCCCTCGGGTACAGCCGCACCCGCGCCTTCTGTTCGTTCCGTTCCGCCCGTTCCCTCTGTTCGTTCCGTTGACCAGGATCCGGAGCCCGTGGCATGACTGTCTGCCTGCTCCTGCTGAGCGTCGTCGCCCTCTCGGCCGCCGTGCCGGCTCCGCGCGCGCTGACCCGGGCCATGTGGCCCGAACGGGAACCCGTCGTCGGCCTGTGGGTGTGGCAGTGCCTGGTCGCCACGGTCCTGCTGTGCTGCCTGGCCGCCCTGGTCCTGGGCGCCGCCGCCGTCTTCCACACCGTCCGCGATCATGTCTTCGCCCCCGCTCCCCCGGCCGTCACCGCGGCCTACGACCTCTCCGCCGCCCCCGTCTGGGCGGTCGCCCTCACGCTGTCACTGGCCTGCGGCGCCGCCTGGACCACCGCGATGCTGGCCCGCGAACTCGCCGAGGCCCGCCGCCGTCGCGGCCAGGCCCGCGCGCACCTGCGCGAGCGCGCCCCCGACCTGCCGGCCGGCCTGCCCCCGGCGCGCGGCCCCCTCCTGGTCCTGGAGGACGAGTACCCGGACGCCTGGTGGATGCCCGGCCATCCGCCCCAACTCGTCGTCACCACAGGCGCGTTGCACCGTCTCACCGGCCACCAGCTCGACGCGGTCCTCACCCACGAACGCGGTCACGCCCGCGCCCACCACGACTGGCTGCTGCACCTGTCGACCGCGCTGGCCTCCGGCTTCCCGCACGTCCCCCTGTTCGCCCACTTCTGCGACCAGACCCACCGCCTGGTCGAGCTGGCCGCCGACGACACGGCCTCCCGCCAGTGCGGCCACCTGACCACGGCGTTGGCCCTCATCGAGCTGAACAACCACCGAGGCGTCCTCTCCTGCGCCTCCAGCCACCGCCTCCTCGGCGAACGCGTCAACCGCCTCCTGGACCCCAGCCCGAGGCTCGGCCGCCGTCACCGCGCCCTGACGACCACGGTGGCGACCCTGGTCCCCTTGCTGCCCCTGCTGATCGTGTTCGCACCCGGGCTCACGGCCTTGGGCTGAGGGCCCTACCGGGCTGGGCCCTGTTCCGGGCGCCCTACCGGGCTGGGCTCTGTTCCGAGGGCCCTATCGGGGTCCCCGCACCCCGGTCCCGGCCCCCAATCCAGTCCTCGGGCTCCAGCCGCTACATCCAGTCCTCGGGCTCCGGCTCCTCATCCATCTCCGGCCAGTAGTCCGCACCGGGGTCAACATCCTTCGCCGCCCGGCCCGGCGCGGGTGCCGACGCCTGTGCCTTTGCCGGTGCCGGCACTTGCACCGCAGCCGGAGCCGGAGCCACGGCCGGAGCCTCACCCAGCCCCGCCAGCACCTCGATCACGCCCTCCCCGTACGTCGCCAGCTTCTTCTCGCCGACCCCGCTGATCTCCCCGAGCTGCCCCACCGACGTCGGCCAGACCGTCGCGATCTCCCGCAGCGTGGCGTCGTGGAAGATGACGTACGCCGGAACTCCCTGCTCACGGGCCTGTTCCGCACGCCAGGCGCGCAGCGCCTCGAAGGCGGGCTGCAACGCCTCGGGCAACTCCACCGCAGCGGCCTTGGCCTTGCGCTCGCCCCGGCCCGAGGACGACGACCCCGACCGCGAGGAGCCCGCCGGCTTCTTCGGTTCCTTGCGCAGCGGCACCTCCCGCTCGCGCCGCAGCACCGTGCCGCTCGCCTCGGTGAGCACCAGCGTGCCGTACTCCCCCTCGACCGCGAGCAGCCCCTGTGCCAGCAACTGCCGTACGACGCCCCGCCATTCACCCTCGGCCAGGTCCTGGCCGATGCCGAACACGGACAGCTGGTCGTGGTCGAACTGGATCACCTTGGCCGACCGGCGCCCCATGAGGATGTCGACGATCTGAAGGGCGCCGAACTTCTGGCCGCGCTCCCGCTGGAGCCGCACCACCGTCGACAGCACCTTCTGCGCGGCGACCGTGCCGTCCCAGGTCTCGGGCGGGGTGAGGCAGGTGTCGCAGTTGCCGCAGCCCGCCGCGTCCGGGTCCTGCCCGAAGTAGGCGAGGAGTTGACCGCGCCGGCACTGTGCGGTCTCGCACAGCGCGAGCATGGCCTCCAGGTGGGAGGCGGCCCGGCGGCGGAACGCCTCGTCACCCTCGCTGGACTGGATCATCTTGCGCTGTTGTATGACGTCGTTCAGGCCGTACGCCATCCATGCCGTGGAGGGCATTCCGTCACGCCCCGCACGACCCGTCTCCTGGTAGTAGCCCTCCACCGACTTGGGCAGGTCGAGGTGGGCGACGAACCGTACGTCCGGCTTGTCGATGCCCATGCCGAAGGCGATGGTCGCGACGACGATCAGGCCGTCCTCGCGCAGGAACCGGGACTGGTGCGCCGCGCGCGTGCCCGAGTCCAGGCCCGCGTGGTAGGGCACCGCCTCGATGCCGTTGCGCGAGAGGAACTCGGCGGTCGTGTCGACGGACCTGCGCGACAGGCAGTACACGATGCCCGCGTCGCCCGCGTGCTCCTCGCGCAGGAAGCTCAGCAGCTGCTTCTTGGGGTCGGCCTTGGGCACGATCCGGTACTGGATGTTGGGCCGGTCGAAGCTCGCCACGAAGTGCCGGGCGCTCGGCATGTTCAGCCGCTGGGTGATCTCCTTGTGCGTCGCGTCCGTGGCCGTCGCCGTGAGCGCGATCCGCGGGACGTCCGGCCACCGCTCGCCGAGCACCGAGAGGGACAGATAGTCGGGGCGGAAGTCGTGACCCCACGAGGACACGCAGTGCGCCTCGTCGATCGCGAACACCGAGATCTTGCCGCGCGAGAGCAGATTCAGCGTGGCGTCGAGCCGCAGCCGCTCCGGCGCGAGATAGATCAGGTCCAGCTCGCCGGCGAGGAACTCCGCCTCGACCACGCGCCGCTCGTCGAAGTCCTGCGTCGAGTTCATGAACCCGGCGCGCACCCCGAGCGCCCGCAGCGCGTCCACCTGGTCCTGCATCAGCGCGATCAGCGGCGAGACGACGACTCCCGTACCGGATCTGACCAGGGACGGGATCTGGTAGCACAACGACTTGCCGCCGCCGGTCGGCATGAGGACGACGGCGTCGCCGCCCGCCACCACGTGCTCGATGACCTCTTCCTGCTCGCCGCGGAAGCTGTCGTAGCCGAAGACGCGGTGGAGCGTGGCCAGTGCCTCGCTCTCGCCCTGTGCCGCCGGCGTCCGTACTTCGGTCGTCACAACCGTCCCGCCCATCCCGTGCATCGCTCGTCCCCCGTACGTCGTCCCTCGACCACTGCGTCCACGATAGGGCTCCGCGCTGACAGCGTCGGAGTTATCCACAGGCTGATGGCGGTGACCGGGTGTGGTCAGTCGGATGGCTCCCGTCACATGGCGCGACCGGTACGGCCGGAACATGCTGCTGGGGCGGGACCGCGGAGGCCCGCCACGCCCCGAACGGACGGCGCGCCGTGCGTGCGGACGCCTCCCGAAAGTCCAAGGAGCCCCACCATGTCCCCTCGGTCCTCTCGGTCCTCTCGGCCTCTGCGGAGCGCCGTCAAGACCGCCCTCGCGGTGGCGACGGCCGCGGCCTTCGCGCTGACCGCCGCTCCGGCCCACGCCGCGCCCGACCCCGACCCGTCCGCCTGGACCGAGCTGAGCAAAACGACCCAAGCCACCGCCAAGTACGGGTACGAGGGGTTCGCGGCGGCCGGCGGATACGCACGCACCGACACCTGCGTCGCCGACCCCACCGAGGGCGGCATGGGCTACCACTACGTCAACCCGGCGAACATCGACTCGGTCGATCCGCAGAAGCCGGCGGCCCTCGTGTACGCGGACGGCTTCAACGACAAGTACACCGGCACGTCCAGCGGCGGCTCGCGCAAGCTGGTCGCGGTGGAGTGGGTCGTGAAGGACACGGGCCAGACCGCGCCGACGCTGTTCGGGCAGACCTTCCAGAAGGGCCAGCTGCCCGGCTACTTCACCCTGCACGCCTGGCTCTACAAGCCCAACCCGGCGGGCCTGTTCGCCGCGTGGAACCCCGAGGTCGTCTGCCCGACGGTCTGACCGCACGTACGCGAAGGCCCCGGCCCCCTCGAAGGGAACCGGGGCCTTCGGCCTGCGCTCAGCGCACGAACACTCCGGCCTGGTTCGCCAGGTCCAGGAAGTACTGCGGGGCCACACCGAGGACGAGCGTGGCCGCGACGGCCACCCCGATCGTCGCCATGGTCAGCGGGGACGGGACCGCGACGGTGGGTCCGTCGGGCTTCGGCTCGCTGAAGAACATGAGCACGATCACGCGGATGTAGAAGAACGCCGCGATGGCGGAGGAGAGCACACCGACCACGACCAGCGGGGCCGCGCCGCCCTCCGCCGCCGCCTTGAACACGGCGAACTTCCCGGCGAAGCCGGCCGTCAGCGGAATGCCCGCGAAGGACAGCAGGAACACCGCGAACACCGCCGCGACGAGTGGAGACCTACGTCCGAGCCCCGCCCACTTGGACAGGTGCGTCGCCTCGCCGCCGGCGTCCCGTACGAGGGTGACGACCGCGAACGCGCCGATCGTCACGAACGAGTACGCGCCCAGGTAGAAGAGCACGGACGAGACGCCGTCCCGGGTGGTCGCGATGACACCCGCGAGGATGAATCCCGCGTGCGCGATCGACGAGTAGGCCAGCAGCCGCTTGATGTCGGTCTGGGTGATCGCGACGATCGCGCCGCCCAGCATCGTGATGACCGCCACGCCCCACATGACGGGCCGCCAGTCCCAGCGCAGGCCCGGCAGCACGACGTAGAGCAGCCGGAGCAGCGCTCCGAAGGCGGCCACCTTGGTCGCGGCCGCCATGAAGCCGGTGACCGGGGTCGGCGCGCCCTGGTAGACGTCCGGCGTCCACATGTGGAACGGCACCGCGCCCACCTTGAACAGCAGCCCCATGACGATCATCGCGCCGCCGATGAGCAGCAGCGCGTCGTTGCCCATGGTGTCCGCGAGTGCCGGGTTGATGTTGGTGATGGAGCCGTCGACGACCTGCGCGATCGTGGCGTACGACATCGAGCCGGCGTAGCCGTAGAGCAGCGCGATGCCGAACAGGGTGAACGCGGAGGCGAAGGCGCCGAGGAGGAAGTACTTGACCGCGGCCTCCTGCGAGAGGAGCCGCTTGCGGCGGGCCAGGGCGCACAGCAGGTAGAGCGGGAGCGAGAAGACTTCCAGGGCCACGAACAGGGTCAACAGGTCGTTGGCCGACGGGAAGACCAGCATGCCGGCGACCGCGAAGAGCAGCAGCGGGAAGACCTCGGTGGTGGTGAACCCGGCCTTGACCGCGGCCTTCTCGCTGTCACTGCCGGGCACGGACGCGCCCTGCGCGGCGAACGAGTCGACCCGGTTGCCGTGCGCCTCGGGGTCGAGCCGTCGCTCGGCGAAGGTGAACAGGCCGACCAGTCCGGACAGCAGGATCACGCCCTGTAGGAACAGGGACGGTCCGTCGACCGCGATCGCGCCCATCGCCGCGATGTGCGCCTTGGTGGTGCCGTATCCGTCGGCCGCCAGCAGCACCACTGCCACGAAGCCGAGGATCAGGGCCGCGGCGGACACGAGCACCTGGGTGAGGTAACGGGCTCTGCGCGGGACGAACGCCTCGACCAGCACCCCGACGAGCGCCGCGCCGAGGATGACCAAGGTCGGCGACAATTGCCAGTACTCGATCTTCGGGGCGTCGATCTTCGAGATCGGGTCGGCCGCTGTTGCCGCCGTTGTCCACAGGCTGTGGACGGCTGTTGCGCTCACTTGGCCGCCTCCACCGAGGGCTTGGGATCCTTCTTGTGCACGTCGGACAAGGTCTGCTTGACCGACGGGTTCACGATGTCCGTGACGGGCTTCGGGTAGACGCCCAGGAAGACCAGCAGCACGATCAGCGGGGCGACCACGACGAGTTCACGCGCGCGCAGGTCCGGCATCGAGGCGACCTCGGGCTTCACCGGGCCGGTCATCGTCCGCTGGTAGAGGACGAGGGTGTACAGCGCGGCGAGGACGATGCCGAAGGTGGCGATGATCCCGATCGCCGGGTAGCGCGAGAACGTGCCGACCAGGACCAGGAACTCACTCACGAAGGGCGCGAGTCCCGGCAGCGACAGCGTGGCCAGTCCGCCGATCAGGAAGGTGCCCGCGAGCACCGGGGCGACTTTCTGCACCCCTCCGTAGTCGGCGATCAGACGCGAGCCGCGCCGCGAGATCAGGAATCCGGCGACCAGCATCAACGCGGCCGTGGAAATACCGTGGTTGACCATGTAGAGCGTCGCGCCGGACTGGCCCTGGCTGGTCATCGCGAAGATGCCCAGCACGATGAACCCGAAGTGCGAGATCGACGCGTACGCCACCAGCCGCTTGATGTCCCGCTGCCCGACCGCGAGCAGCGCGCCGTAGATGATGCTGATCACGGCGAGCACGAGGATCACGGGCGTCGCCCACTTGCTCGCGTTCGGGAACAGCTGGAGGCAGAAGCGGAGCATCGCGAAGGTGCCGACCTTGTCGACAACTGCCGTGATCAGTACGGCGACCGGCGCCGTCGCCTCGCCCATCGCGTTGGGCAGCCAGGTGTGCAGCGGCCACAGGGGCGCCTTCACCGCGAAGGCGAAGAAGAAGCCCAGGAACAGCCAGCGTTCGGTGTTGGTCGCCATGTGCAGCGTGCCGTCGGCCCGCGCCTGCGCGATGTCCGCGAGCGAGAAGTTCCCGGCCACCACATAGAGGCCGATCACGGCCGCCAGCATGATGAGCCCGCCGACCAGGTTGTAGAGGAGGAACTTGACGGCCGCGTACGACCGTTGGGTGGCCGCCGCCTCGTCGCCGTGCTCGTGGGCCCGGTCCCCGAAGCCGCCGATGAGGAAGTACATCGGGATCAGCATGGCTTCGAAGAAGATGTAGAAGAGGAAGACGTCGGTGGCCTCGAAGGAGATGATCACCATCGCCTCCACCGCAAGGATGAGAGCGAAGAAGCCCTGGGTGGGCCGCCAGCGCTTGTTGCCCGTCTCCAGGGGGTCGGCGTCGTGCCAGCCGGCCAGGATCACGAACGGGATCAGCAGGGCGGTGAGCGCGATGAGCGCGACCGCGATGCCGTCCACGCCCAGGTCGTAGCGGACCCCGAAGTCGGCGATCCAGGGGTGCGATTCGGTGAGTTGGTAGCGGTCGCCGCCCGGGTCGAAGCGCACCAGGATCGTGATGCCCAGCGCGAGCGTCGCCAGCGAGACGAGCAGCGCCAGCCATTTCGCGGCGGTGCGCTGCGCGGCCGGGACGGCGGCCGTGGCGACCGCCCCGAGGGCCGGGAGCGCCGCCGTCGCTGTCAGGAGGGGAAAGGACATCGGTATCAGACCGCCCTCATCAGCAGGGTCGCGGCGACGAGGATGGCCGCACCGCCGAACATCGAGACCGCGTACGACCGCGCGTAGCCGTTCTGCAGCTTGCGCAGCCTTCCGGAGAGGCCGCCCATGGAGGCCGCCGTGCCGTTGACGACGCCGTCGACCAGGGTGTGGTCGACGTAGACCAGGGAGCGGGTGAGGTGCTCGCCGCCGCGCACCAGGACGACGTGGTTGAAGTCGTCCTGGAGGAGGTCGCGGCGGGCGGCCCGGGTGACCAGCGACCCGCGCGGGGCGACGGCCGGGACGGGTCGGCGGCCGTACTGCGCCCAGGCGATCGCGACGCCGACGACCAGGACCACCATGGTGGCCAGGGTCACCGTCAGGGCGCTGACCGGGGAGTTGCCCTCCTCGTGGCCGGTGATGGGCTCCAGCCAGTGCAGGAAGCGGTCACCGATGCCGAAGATCCCGCCGGCGAAGACCGATCCGAAGGCCAGCACGATCATCGGGATCGTCATCGTCTTCGGGGACTCGTGCGGGTGCGGCTCGTTGCCGTTCTCGTCGGGCTGCCAGCGCTTCTCCCCGAAGAAGGTCATCAGCATCACGCGCGTCATGTAGTACGCCGTGATGGCCGCGCCCAGCAGGGCCGCGCCGCCGAGGATCCAGCCCTCGGCGCCGCCCTTCGCGAAGGCCGCCTCGATGATCTTGTCCTTGGAGAAGAAGCCCGACAGGCCCGGGAAGCCGATGATGGCGAGGTAGCCGAGTCCGAAGGTGATGAACGTGACCGGCATGTACTTCCTGAGGCCGCCGTACTTGCGCATGTCGACCTCGTCGTTCATGCCGTGCATGACCGAACCGGCGCCGAGGAACAGCCCGGCCTTGAAGAAGCCGTGCGTCACCAGGTGCATGATCGCGAAGACGTAGCCGATGGGGCCGAGGCCCGCGGCGAGGACCATGTAGCCGATCTGCGACATGGTCGAGCCGGCGAGCGCCTTCTTGATGTCGTCCTTCGCGCAACCGACGATCGCACCGAACAGGAGCGTGACGGCGCCGACGACGGTGACGACGAGCTGTGCGTCCGGCGCGGCGTTGAAGATCGCTCCGGAGCGGACGATCAGGTACACGCCCGCGGTCACCATGGTCGCCGCGTGGATGAGGGCCGAGACCGGGGTCGGGCCCTCCATCGCGTCGCCGAGCCAGGACTGGAGCGGCACCTGGGCGGACTTGCCGCAGGCCGCGAGCAGCAGCATCAGGGCGATGCCCGTGAGCTTGCCCTCGGAGGCGTCACCGACGTGGCTGAGGACCGGCCCGAAGGCGAAGGTCCCGAACGTCGTGAACATCAGCATGATGGCGATCGACAGGCCCATGTCGCCGACCCGGTTGACCAGGAAGGCCTTCTTCGCGGCGGTCGCCGCGCTGGGCTTGTGCTGCCAGAAGCCGATCAGCAGGTAGGAGGCGAGACCGACGCCTTCCCAACCGACGTACAGGAGCAGGTAGTTGTCGGCGAGGACGAGGATCAGCATCGCCGCGAGGAACAGGTTCAGATAGCCGAAGAAACGGCGCCGGCGCTCGTCGTGCTCCATGTACCCGATCGAGTACAGGTGGATCAGCGAGCCGACACCGGTGATCAGCAGGACGAAGGTCATCGACAGCTGGTCGAGGCGGAAGGCGACGTCCGCCTGGAAGCCCTCGACGGGGACCCAGGTCCACAGGTGCTGCATGAGCGTCCGGTGCTCGGCGTTCTTCCCCAGCAGGTCGGTGAAGAGGACGACACCGATCACGAAGGAGGCGGACGACAGGGCCGTGCCGATCCAGTGGCCGACGGCGTCGAGCCGACGGCCGCCGCACAGCAGTACGGCCGCTCCGAGCAGAGGCGCCGCTACCAGCAGCGCAATCAGGTTCTCCACGATTCAGCGACCCCTCAGAGCTTCATCAGGCTGGCGTCGTCGACCGAGGCCGAGTGGCGGGAACGGAACAGCGACACGATGATCGCGAGCCCGACCACGACCTCCGCGGCGGCGACGACCATCGTGAAGAAGGCGATGACCTGACCGTCGAGGTTGCCGTGCATCCGGGAGAAGGTGACGAACGCGAGGTTGCAGGCGTTCAGCATCAGCTCGATGCACATGAAGACGACGATCGCGTTCCGCCTGATCAGCACGCCGGTGGCGCCGATCGTGAACAACAGGGCGGAGAGATAGAGGTAGTTGACGGGGTTCACTTCGACGCCTCCTCGGTCCGCTTGAGGTTCGCCGGCTCGATCACGGTCCGCTCCAGGCGCTCCTCGGCGCGCTGCTCCAGGGCCCGCAGGTCGTTCAGCGCCTCGCTGGACACGTCGCGGATCTGGCCGCGGTCACGGAGCGTCTTGCTGACCGTGAGCTCGGACGGGGTGCCGTCGGGCAGCAGGCCCTGGACGTCCACCGCGTTGTGCCGGGCGTAGACACCCGGGGCGGGGAGCGGCGGGAGGTGCTTGCCCTCGCGGACGCGCTGTTCGGACAGCTCGCGCTGGGTCTTGGGCCGCTCGGTGCGCTCGCGGTGCGTGAGCACCATGGCGCCGACGGCGGCCGTGATCAGCAGGGCGCCGGTGATCTCGAAGGCGAACACGTACTTCGTGAAGATGAGGGTGGCCAGGCCCTCCACGTTGCCGTTCGCGTTGGCGGTACCCAGGCCGTCGAACTGCGTGATCGAGGCGTTGCCGATGCCCGCGAACAGCAGGATGCCGAAGCCGAGCCCACAGAGAAGGGCCAGCCAGCGCTGGCCCTTGATGGTCTCCGTCAGGGAGTCGGCGGCCGTGACGCCGACCAGCATCACCACGAAGAGGAACAGCATCATGATCGCGCCCGTGTAGACGACGATCTGCACGATGCCCAGAAAGTAGGCGCCGTTGGCGAGGTAGAAGACCGCCAGGATGATCATGGTCCCGGCGAGGGAGAGCGCACTGTGCACTGCCCTCTTCATGAGGACGGTGGACAGGGCGCCGATCACCGCGACCGTACCGAGGACCCAGAACTGGAAGGCCTCTCCGGTGGAGGTGGAGTAGGCGGCGGCGAACTGTGCGCTCATGCCTCCACCCCCTCTTCCTTGGCCGCGCCCGAAGGGCTTGCCAATGGATTCAGTTCGCCCTTGGATACGGCGACCTGGGGCACCGTGCCGGGCGCGGCCTCCGTCACCAGGCCCCGGTAGTAGTCCTGTTCGTCCATCCCCGGGTAGATGGCGTGCGGGCTGTCGACCATGGTGTCTTCGAGCCCGGCCAGCAGCTGTTCCTTGGTGTAGATGAGGTTGGCGCGGCTGCTGTCCGCCAGCTCGAACTCGTTGGTCATCGTCAACGCGCGCGTGGGGCACGCCTCGATGCACAGGCCGCACAGGATGCAGCGGGCGTAGTTGATCTGGTAGACGCGGCCGTACCGCTCGCCCGGCGAGTAGCGCTCCTCGTCGGTGTTGTCGGCGCCCTCCACATAGATGGCGTCGGCGGGGCAGGCCCAGGCGCACAGCTCGCAGCCGACGCACTTCTCCAGGCCGTCCGGATGGCGGTTGAGCTGGTGCCGTCCGTGGAACCGGGGGGCTGTGGTCTTCTCCTGCTCCGGGTACTGCTCGGTCAGCCGCTTCTTGAACATGGCCTTGAAGGTCACGCCGAAGCCGGCCACGGGGTTCTGGAAGCCGGGCTTCGGCTGCCCGGTCTCCTTTGGCTCCTCAGCCATCGGACGCCTCCTTTCCATCCAGAGATCCGTCACTGCCAGTGTCCGACCCACCACTGACAATCAACTCCCGCTCGCGGCGCGAGGCCCGTCGCGGCACCGGCGGCAACTCCTGTCCCGGCAGCGGCGGTACGGGGAATCCACCCGCCATCGCGTCGAACCCGACGGGTTCCTCGGCGGCCCGCGCGTCGTCGTTGGCCTTCTGGCGGAACATGTCCGCGATGAAGGACAGCAACAGCAGGACGAGCACACCGCCGCCGATGTAGAGGGCGATGTCGGCGAAGTCGTAGTTCTCGTTCTTCAGGGTCCGCACGGTCGCGACGAGCATCAGCCAGACGACGGAGACCGGGATGAGGACCTTCCAGCCGAGCTTCATCAACTGGTCGTAGCGCACGCGCGGGAGGGTGCCGCGCAGCCAGATGAAGAAGAAGAGCAGCAGCTGGACCTTGATGACGAACCAGAGCATCGGCCACCAGCCGTGGTTCGCGCCCTCCCAGAAGGAGCTGATCGGCCACGGGGCCCGCCAGCCGCCCAGGAAGAGCGTGGTCGACACCGCGGAGACCGTCACCATGTTCACGTACTCGGCGAGCATGAAGAGCGCGAACTTGATGGACGAGTACTCGGTGTTGAAGCCGCCGACCAGGTCGCCCTCGGACTCCGGCATGTCGAAGGGGGCGCGGTTGGTCTCGCCCACCATCGTGATGATGTAGATGATGAAGGAGACCGGCAGCAGGATGATGTACCAGCGGTCGTGCTGTTGTTCAACGATCGTCGAGGTCGACATCGACCCGGAGTAGAGGAACACCGAGGCGAACGCGGCGCCCATCGCGATCTCGTAGGAGATCATCTGCGCGCAGGAGCGCAGGCCGCCGAGCAGCGGGTAGGTGGAGCCGGAGCTCCAGCCGGCGAGCACGATGCCGTAGATGCCGACCGAGGCGACCGCGAGGATGTAGAGCATCGCGATCGGCAGATCGGTGAGTTGCATCGTGGTGCGGTGGCCGAAGATCGACACCTCGTTGTCGGCGGGCCCGAAAGGGATCACCGCGATCGCCATGAAGGCCGGGATGGCCGCGACGATCGGCGCGAGGACGTAGATCACCTTGTCCGCGCGCTTGACGATCAGGTCTTCCTTGAGCATCAGCTTCACGCCGTCGGCGAGCGACTGGAGCATGCCCCAGGGGCCGTGCCGGTTGGGGCCGATGCGCAGCTGCATCCAGGCGACGACCTTGCGTTCCCAGACGATCGAGAACAGCACGGTGATCATCAGGAACGCGAAGCAGAACACCGCTTTGACGACGACCAGCCACCAGGGGTCGCGGCCGAACATGGAGAGGTCTTCGGCAGCGAGGTACGGGTACGGGCTCATGCCTCCACCTCCTTGGGGGCCTCGCCCGCGGGCGTGGCCGGGCCGATGCGGACGAGTGCGCCGGGCAGCACCCCGGTGTCGGAGGCGACGCCCCCGCCGGTGGAGTTCAGCGGCAGCCAGACCACCCGGTCGGGCATCTCGGTGATCCGCAGCGGGAGTTCGACGGTTCCGGAGCCGCCGGTCACGGCGAACACGTCGCCGTCCTTGACGCCCGCCTCGGCGGCCGTGGCGGCCGACACACGCGCGTGGGCGGCGTGGCGGGTACCGGCGAGTGCTTCGTCGCCCTCCTGGAGCGCGCCCTGGTCGAGCAGCAGCCGGTGCCCGGCGAGCACGGCCTCCCCGGCGGCCGGCCGCGGCAGCACACCCGCGGTCTCCAGCGGATCGCTGGCCCGCGGCCCGTCCCAGGCACCCAGCCGGTCCAACTCCGCGCGCGTGGTGCGCAGATCGGGCAGCCCCAGGTGTACGTCCATGGCGTCGGCCAGCATGTGCAGCACGCGCGCGTCGGTCGGTGCGAGGGTGCGGGTCATCTGGTCGGGCTTGAGCGCGGCGTCGAAGAAGCGGACCCGGCCCTCCCAGTTGAGGAAGGCGCCCGCCTTCTCGGCGACCGCCGCGACCGGGAGAACCACGTCGGCGTGCTCGGTGACCTCACTGGGCCGCAGTTCGAGCGACACCAGGAAGCCCACTTCGTGCAGTGCCGCACGCGTGCGTGCCGGATCGGGCAGGTCGCCCGGCTCCACACCGGCGACGAGCAGCGCCCGGAGTTCACCACCGGCGGCGGCCTCGACGATCTGGCCGGCGTCGCGGCCGTAGCGGTGCGGGAGTTCGGCGACGCCCCAGGCGACGGCGACCTCGTCACGCGCGCGTGGGTCGGTGGCCGGACGTCCGCCCGGCAGCAGCGACGGCAGCGCGCCCGCCTCGATCGCACCGCGCTCCCCGGCCCGGCGCGGAATCCACACCAGCCGGGCACCGGTCGCGAACGCGGCCCGTACGGCGGCGGTGAGACCACCGGCGACGGCGGCCAGCCGCTCGCCGACGACGATCACCGCGCCCTCGCCGCGCAGCGCCTCGGAGGCGCGGGCGCCGTCGTCCTCCAGACCGAACCCGCTGGCGAGCGCGTCCAGCCACTCGGTCTCGGTGCCGGGAGCGGCCGGCAGCAGGATGCCGCCCGCCTTCTCCAGGCCGCGCGTGGCGTGGGTGGCGAGCGAGAACACCCGCTGCCCGTGCGTGCGCGAGGCCTTGCGCAGCCGCAGGAAGACGCCGGGCGCCTCCTCCTCGGACTCGAACCCGACCAGCAGAACGGCGGGCGCCTTCTCCAGGGAGGTGTACGTGACGCCGTTGCCGTCGAGGTCCCGGCCGCGTCCGGCGACCCGGGCGGCCAGGAAGTCGGCCTCCTCGCTGCTGTGCACGCGCGCGCGGAAGTCGATGTCGTTCGTGTCGAGCGCCACGCGCGCGAACTTGCTGTACGCGTAGGCGTCCTCGATGGTGAGCCGACCGCCGGTCAGGACACCGGTCCGGCCCCGCGCGGCCGACAGTACCTGCGCGGCGGCCTCCAGGGCCTCCGGCCAGGACGCGGGCTCCAGGACGCCGTCCGCGTTGCGCACCAGGGGCGTCTGAAGCCGGTCGCGCTGCTGCGCGTACCGGAAGCCGAAGCGCCCCTTGTCGCAGATCCACTCCTCGTTGACCTCGGGGTCCACGGCGGCCAGGCGCCGCATGACCTTGCCGCGCCGGTGGTCGGTGCGGGTCGCGCAGCCGCCGGAGCAGTGCTCGCACACGGAGGGCGTGGAGACCAGGTCGAAGGGGCGGGAGCGGAATCGGTACGCCGCCGAGGTGAGCGCGCCCACCGGGCAGATCTGGATGGTGTTCCCGGAGAAGTACGACTCGAAGGGGTCGCCCTCACCGGTGCCGACCTGCTGGAGCGCGCCCCGCTCCAGGAGCTCGATCATCGGGTCGCCCGCGATCTGGTTGGAGAAGCGGGTGCAGCGGGCGCACAGCACGCACCGTTCGCGGTCGAGGAGCACCTGGGTGGAGATCGGGAGGGGCTTCTCGTAGGTCCGCTTCCTGCCGTCGAAGCGGGACTCGGCGTTGCCGTGGGACATCGCCTGGTTCTGCAGGGGGCACTCGCCGCCCTTGTCGCAGACCGGGCAGTCCAGGGGGTGGTTGATGAGGAGCAGTTCCATCACGCCGTGCTGGGACTTCTCCGCGACGGGCGAGGTGAGCTGGGTCTTGACGACCATGCCGTCGGTGCACGTGATCGTGCAGGACGCCATCGGTTTGCGCTGGCCCTCGACCTCGACGATGCACTGGCGGCAGGCGCCGACCGGATCGAGGAGAGGGTGGTCGCAGAACCTCGGGATCTCGATGCCGAGTTGCTCGGCGGCGCGGATGACCAGGGTGCCCTTGGGCACGCTGATCTCGGCGCCGTCGATCGTCAGCGAGACGAGATCCTCGGGCGGGACCGCCGCCTCTCCCCCACCCGAGGGAGCGCTCGTGGTCACCGTCATGCGTTCACCTCCGTGCGGTCGGCCCAGGCCGTGGACTTGGCCGGGTCGAAGGGGCAGCCCCGGCCCGTGATGTGCTGCTCGTACTCCTCGCGGAAGTACTTGAGCGAGGAGAAGATCGGCGAGGCGGCGCCGTCGCCGAGGGCGCAGAAGGACTTGCCGTTGATGTTGTCGGCGATGTCGTTCAGCTTGTCGAGGTCGGACATGGCGCCCTTGCCGGCCTCGATGTCGCGCAGCAACTGCACGAGCCAGTACGTCCCTTCACGGCACGGTGTGCACTTGCCGCAGGACTCGTGGGCGTAGAACTCGGTCCAGCGGGTGACGGCACGCACGACGCAGGTCGTCTCGTCGAAACACTGCAGAGCTTTGGTGCCGAGCATGGAACCCGCGGCACCCACTCCTTCGTAATCAAGAGGGACGTCGAGGTGCTCGTCGGTGAACATCGGCGTGGAAGACCCGCCCGGCGTCCAGAACTTGAGGCGATGCCCGGCCCGGATGCCGCCGCTCATATCGAGCAGCTGGCGGAGTGTGATGCCGAGCGGCGCCTCGTACTGACCGGGGCTGGTGACATGGCCGCTGAGCGAGTAGAGCGTGAAGCCCGGAGACTTCTCGCTGCCCATCGACCTGAACCATTCCTTGCCTTTTTGCAGAATGGCGGGAACTGACGCGATCGACTCGACGTTATTCACAACAGTCGGGCACGCATAGAGGCCCGCGACCGCAGGGAAAGGGGGACGGAGCCGCGGTTGACCACGGCGGCCTTCGAGCGAGTCGAGCAGCGCGGTCTCCTCACCGCAGATGTACGCGCCCGCGCCCGCGTGCACGGTGAGCTGGAGGTCGAGTCCGCTGCCCAGGATGTTCTCGCCGAGGTAGCCCGCGTCGTACGCCTCGCGTACGGCCTCGTGCAACCGCCGCAATACGGGGACGACTTCACCACGCAGATAGATGAAGGCATGCGACGACCTGATGGCATAGCACGCGATGACAATGCCCTCGATGAGGCTATGCGGGTTCGCGAACAGGAGCGGGATGTCCTTACAGGTTCCCGGCTCCGACTCGTCGGCGTTGACAACTAGATAGTGTGGTTTTCCATCCCCTTGGGGAATGAATTGCCATTTCATTCCGGTGGGGAAGCCGGCGCCACCGCGACCGCGCAGACCGGAGTCCTTCACATACGCGATGAGGTCGTCCGGCGACATGGCGAGCGCCTTGCGGAGCCCCTCGTATCCCTCGTGCCTTCGGTACGTGTCCAGAGTCCAGGACTCGTCCTCGTCCCAGAAGGCCGACAGCACGGGTGCGAGCAGCTTCTCGGGGCTGTGGTCTTTCAGTTCGGGTGCCAAGGTCATCACTCCCCCTCCTCGGCGACAGGCCCCGCCGGGTGGGCGGGGTCGGAGGCCGACGTGTCCTGCGGCGCATCGTGCGAACTGAGGTGCTCGGCCGTCGGCGACTGGTCCTGCGGAGCACCGGAGCCCCGCGGATGGACCACGCGCGCGGGTGCGGTCTCTCCCCTGGCCAGGCGGAGGCCCACCAGCGACGCGGGTCCCGCACCGCCACTTGCCTCGACGGCCCCGGGCCGCTCGTCGGGGAAGCCGGCGAGGATCCGCGCGGTCTCCTTGAAGGTGCACATCGGCGCCCCGCGCGTGGGCTCCACGGGTGCGCCCGCGCGCAGGTCGTCGACGAGGCGGCGGGCGCTGGCCGGGGTCTGGTTGTCGAAGAACTCCCAGTTGACCATCACCACCGGCGCGAAGTCGCAGGCCGCGTTGCACTCGATGTGCTCCAGGGTGACCTTGCCGTCGTCGGTGGTCTCACCGTTGCCGACGCCCAGGTGCTCCTGGAGCGACTCGAAGATCGCGTCGCCGCCCATCACCGCGCACAGGGTGTTGGTGCAGACCCCGACCTGGTAGTCACCGCTCGGCCGGCGCCGGTACATGGAGTAGAAGGTCGCCACGGCGGCGACCTCGGCCGTCGTCAGACCCAGCAGGGTCGCGCAGAACTGCTGCCCTGTGCGCGTGACATGACCTTCCTCCGCCTGCACGAGATGCAGCAACGGCAGGAGGGCCGAGCGGGAGTCCGGGTAGCGGGCGATGATCTCCCGCCCGTCGGCCTCCAGCCGGGCCCGGACGTCGTCCGGGTAGGCGGGCGCGGGCAGTTGGGGCATGCCCAGACTGACGCCCTGCTCCGAAGAACTGGTGGTCACCGGTCGACGCCTCCCATCACGGGGTCGATGGACGCGACGGCGACGATGACGTCGGCGACCTGGCCGCCCTCGCACATCGCCGCCATGGCCTGAAGGTTGGTGAAGGACGGGTCCCTGAAGTGGACCCGGTAGGGGCGGGTGCCTCCGTCGGACACGGCGTGCACTCCGAGTTCGCCCTTGGGCGACTCGACCGCCGCGTACGCCTGTCCCGCCGGCACGCGGAAGCCTTCGGTCACCAGCTTGAAGTGGTGGATCAGGGCCTCCATGGAGGTGCCCATGATCTGCTTGATGTGGTCGAGCGAGTTGCCCAACCCATCGGGCCCGAGCGCGAGTTGGGCGGGCCAGGCGATCTTCTTGTCGGCGACCATGACCGGGCCGGGCTGCAACCGGTCCAGGCACTGCTCGACGATCCTCAGCGACTGGCGCATCTCCTCCAGGCGGATGAGGAAGCGGCCGTAGGAGTCGCAGGTGTCGGCGGTCGGGATGTCGAAGTCGTACGTCTCGTAGTCGCAGTACGGTTGCGCCTTGCGCAGGTCGTGCGGCAGGCCGGTGGAGCGCAGGATCGGGCCGGTCGCGCCGAGGGCCATGCAGCCGGCCAGGTCGAGGTAACCGACGTCTTGCATACGGGCCTTGAAGATGGGGTTCCCGGTGGCGAGCTTGTCGTACTCGGGAAGGTTCTTCTTCATCTTCTTCACGAACTCGCGGATCTGGTCCACCGCGCCGGGCGGCAGGTCCTGGGCGAGTCCGCCGGGGCGGATGTACGCGTGGTTCATCCGCAGGCCCGTGATGAGCTCGTAGATGTCGAGAATCATTTCACGATCACGGAATCCGTAGATCATGATCGTGGTGGCGCCGAGTTCCATCCCGCCGGTGGCGATGCACACCAGGTGGGAGGACAACCGGTTCAGCTCCATCAGGAGCACCCGGATGATCTTCGCCCGCTCGGTGATCTGGTCCTCGACGCCGAGGAGTTTCTCGACGGCGAGACAGTAGGCGGTCTCGTTGAAGAAGGACGTCAGATAGTCCATGCGCGTCACGAACGTGGTGCCCTGCGTCCACGTGCGGTACTCGAGGTTCTTCTCGATGCCTGTGTGGAGGTAGCCGATGCCGCAGCGGGCCTCGGTGACCGTCTCGCCGTCGATCTCCAGGATCAGACGGAGCACACCGTGCGTGGAGGGGTGCTGGGGCCCCATGTTGACGACGATGCGCTCGTCGTCGGCCTTGGCCGCGGACTGGACGACCTCGTCCCAGTCGCCACCGGTGACCGTATATACGGTGCCCTCGGTGGTCTCGCGCGCGGAGGCGGCGGAGGCGGATGCTGACTGCGTGCTCACGAGTACGACCTCCGCTGGTCCGGAGCCGGGATCTGGGCGCCCTTGTACTCGACGGCGATGCCGCCGAGGGGGTAGTCCTTGCGCTGCGGGTGGCCCGGCCAGTCGTCCGGCATCATGATCCGCGTCAGGGCCGGGTGACCGTCGAAGACGATGCCGAAGAAGTCGTACGTCTCGCGCTCGTGCCAGTCGTTGGTCGGATAGACCGAGACCAGGGACGGGATGTGCGGATCACTGTCCGGGGCGCTGACTTCGAGGCGGATCAGCCGGTTGTGGGTGATCGAGCGCAGGTGGTAGACGGCGTGCAGCTCGCGGCCCTTGTCGTGCAGGTAGTGGACCGCGCTGACGCCGGTGCAGAGTTCGAAGCGCAGGGCCGGGTCGTCGCGCAGGGTCTGGGCGACGCGCAGCAGATGCTCGCGCTCGATGTGGAAGGTGAGTTCGTCGCGGTCGACGATCGTCTTCTCGATCGCGTTGCCGGGGAGCAGGCCCTGTTCCTCCAGGGCGCCCTCCAGCTCGTCGGCGACCTCGTCGAACCAGCCGCCGTAGGGTCGGCTCGTCTCTCCCGGCAGGCGGATCGAGCGGACCAGGCCGCCGTAACCGGAGGTGTCGCCGCCGTTGTTGGCGCCGAACATGCCGCGCTGGACGCGGATCTCCTCACCGCCGTCGCCGCGCTGGCCGGGGAGGTTGGAGGCGCCCAGGTCCTTCTCCGGGTTGACTCCGTTGGTGCCGTTCGCGTCACTCACCGCAGCAGGCCCTTCATCTCGATGGTGGGCAGTGCCTTGAGCGCCGCCTCCTCCGCCTCGCGGGCCGCCTCCTCGGCGTTCACACCGAGCTTGGAGGACTGGATCTTCTGGTGGAGCTTGAGGATCGCGTCCATCAGCATCTCGGGCCGTGGCGGGCAGCCCGGGAGGTAGATGTCGACCGGGACGATGTGGTCGACGCCCTGCACGATCGCGTAGTTGTTGAACATGCCGCCCGACGAGGCGCAAACGCCCATGGAGATGACCCACTTGGGGTTCGGCATCTGGTCATAGACCTGCCGCAGCACCGGCGCCATCTTCTGGCTGACCCGGCCCGCGACGATCATCAGGTCCGCCTGGCGGGGAGATCCGCGGAAGACCTCCATGCCGAAGCGCGCCAGGTCGTAGCGTCCGGCGCCGGTCGTCATCATCTCGATGGCGCAGCAGGCGAGTCCGAACGTGGCCGGGAAGACGGACGCCTTGCGTACCCAGCCCGCGGCCTGCTCGACGGTGGTCAGCAGGAAACCGCTCGGCAGCTTTTCTTCGAGTCCCATGAGTTAAAGGCCCCTCAGTCCCATTCCAGGCCGCCGCGCCGCCATACGTACGCGTACGCGACGAAGACGGTGAGCACGAAGAGCAGCATCTCCACGAGCCCGAAAACACCCAGGGCGTCGAAGGTGACGGCCCAGGGGTAGAGGAAGACGATCTCGATGTCGAAGACGATGAAGAGCATCGCCGTCAGGTAGTACTTGATGGGGAAGCGCCCGCCGCCGGCCGGCGTGGGGGTCGGCTCGATGCCGCACTCGTACGCTTCGAGCTTGGCCCGGTTGTACCGCTTCGGACCGATCAGCGTGGCCATGACCACGGAGAAGATCGCAAAGCCTGCCCCGAGGGCTCCCAGTACGAGGATGGGCGCATACGCGTTCACCGCTCCTCGCTCCTCTCAGTCGGCACTGACTGCTGGCGATGGCATCGGGTCCGCTTCCAGCTCACGCGCCGCTCAATCCCCGTTCGTCCCAACGAAGATCGAGAACATGTGAAGCAGGTCACAAGCCCAACTGCCTCGCATCTTATGCCCGGCGCTCTGTGATCTGCGACACGGGGTATTACACAAGCTTTGTGATCTCCACCACCCAGCGAAGGATCATCACGTCGAACGGGCGGCGATCTTCGCACGCGAAGCGTCCAACTGATCACCAGAGGTGACATTTCCGCTCGTCATCGCAGGCCGAGGGCGGCATCTCAATATCAAGAGGCTTCCCTTGCATGCAAATTGGAGTTGGACGCGGCGGCTTGGTAGTGGAAGCCCGTTCACACATCAGAGGGAGGCGCGCGGCACGGTGTGGACGCGTGCACACGTTCACGAAGTCACCCGCCCGCGGTACCCACGCAGGACGCACGCATTCCGGTAACCGTTCCGTGACCTCCGCCACACTCATGAGAGGCGCATGAGAACGGGGCTTGGCCACCCGTCCCAACAGGTGGTAGGCGGCGGGCAATTCGGGCGTACCGACGAAAGACCGTGATCACGGCCCTGATCGGGCAGGTCCGCAATGTCCGTTACGGCGTCAATAAGGAACGACACACCCGGGGTTGATGGTGCCCATTGAACAATTGTGGCGCAGCACACGTTTCTTGAAGGTATGGAGGAGCCCCTGATACCGGTTGGTCTCATGTCCCACACCGCTCACATACGCAGCCATCGGAAACCCCGCCGCAGCGCGACGACGAACATCGCCGTGCGGGCCGGAGTTGCCGGTGGCGTTCTCAGCATGGCGGCGGCTGGTGCAGCCTCGGCCAATGCCGCCGAGACGACGCAGACCCTGCAACTGCCCACCCTGACCGCCGATCTGTCCACACAGGTCGCCCAGTCCGCCGAGGCCACACAGCAGGCCGCGGCGAACTACCAGCTGCAGGCCGAGCGCGACACGGCAGCCGCAAACGCCGCGAAGCAGGCCAAGGCGGACCTCGCGGACGCCAAGAAGAAGGCGGAGGCCAAGAAGAAGGCCCAGGAGGCCGCTCGCAAGGCCGCTGCGGCGCAGGCGGCCTCACGCAGCTCCGAGAGGACCACTCTGGCCTCTACGGCGACCACGAGCGCCTCCACGAGCACCAGCTCGTCGACGGCGACCGGTTCGGCCGCGGCCGTCGTGTCCTTCGTGAAGGCCCAGATCGGCAAGTCCTACGTCCTGGGCGCCACCGGCCCCAGTGCCTACGACTGCTCCGGACTGGTCGGAGCCGCCTTCAAGCAGGTCGGCATCAGCCTGCCGCGTGTCTCCCAGGACCAGTCGACCGCGGGTACTCAGGTGTCCCTGAGCAACCTTCAGGCCGGCGACATCCTGTACTGGGGCAGCGCGGGCAGCGCCTACCACGTGGCGGTGTACGTGGGCGACGGCATGTTCGTCGGCGCGCAGAACCCCTCCACCGGCATCGTGGAGAGGCCCCTGTCGTACGACATGCCGACCGGCGCGGTGCGGGTGCTCTGACACCCGCGCACGACGCCGTGAGCATGGGGCCGCTGCCGCTCGGGGGCAGCGGTCCCCTCGGCGTACCCCGAGGGTGCTCCCGGCCTTCTCTCTACCGGCCTTTCCCTCTACCGGAGTTCGCGGCTCTCCTGAAAGGCTCTCTTCCCAAGGTTCTCAAGTTCGACTGACCGGACAGCCGGACGCCAAACCCGAGGAGAGCAACTCATGCCACGTGTCTTCGTCCAGGGCCGCCCCGTCGACTCCTACCCCCGGCCCGCACCCGAGGCCCGGCGCGGTTCCGTCCGACGCGTCACCGAGGTCGGTGAAGAGGTCCTGCACCGCCCGAGCCGGGACGTCACGGAGTTCGGGCCCGACCTCGCCGCGCTCATCGACGACATGTTCCTCACCATGTACGTCGCCGAAGGGGCCGGCCTCGCGGCCAATCAAGTGGGCGTGGATCTGCGCCTGTTCGTGTACGACTCCCTCGACGACGACGGTGTCCGGCATGTCGGACACATCATCAATCCGGTGCTGGACCCGCTCGACCCGGCCGGGCGCCGGCTGCTCGACGAGGGCGAGGGGTGCCTGTCGGTGCCGGGCGCCGTGATGGACGTACCGCGTCCGGACCGGGCCGTGGTGCGCGGGCTCGACAAGGACGGCGACCCGCTGGTGATCGAGGGCACGGGCTACTTCGCGCGCTGCCTCGCCCACGAGACCGACCACGTCAACGGCCAGGTGTACCTGGACCGGCTCTCCAAGCGGGACCGCAAGGAGGCGCTGCGGCAGGTGGCGGACCGGCGTGACGAGGTGTTCGCCCGCCGGGCCGCCAAGACGAAGGCCCTGACCGCCTGATCACCACCAGGCCCGGACCCACCGCTATGCCTTCGGCGCCACCTTGCTCAGCCCGTTGATGATGCGGTCCATCGCGTCGCCGCCCGTCGGGTCGGTGAGGTTGGCCAGCATCTTCAGGGTGAACTTCATCAGCAGGGGGTGCGTCAGACCGCGCTGGGCCGCGATCTTCATGACCTTCGGATTGCCGATGAGCTTCACGAAGGCGCGGCCCAGCGTGTAGTAGCCGCCGTAGGTGTCCTTGAGGACCTGCGGGTAGCGCTGGAGGGCCAGTTCACGGCTCGCGGGGGTGGGGCGGGCGTGGGCCTGGACGATGACGTCGGCGGCGATCTGGCCGGACTCCATGGCGTAGGCGATGCCCTCGCCGTTGAAGGGGTTCACCAGACCGCCGGCGTCGCCGACCAGCAACAGCCCCTTCGTGTAGTGGGGCTGGCGGTTGAAGGCCATCGGGAGGGCCGCGCCGCGGATCGGACCGGTCATGTTTTCGGGGGTGTACCCCCAGTCCTCGGGCATGGACGCGCACCATGCCTTCAGGACCTCGCGCCAGTCCAACTCCTTGAAGGAGTCGGAGGTGTTGAGGACACCGAGGCCGACGTTCGAAGTGCCGTCGCCCATGCCGAAGATCCAGCCGTAGCCGGGCAGCAGGCGGTCCTCGGCGCCGCGGCGGTCCCACAGTTCCAGCCAGGACTCCAGGTAGTCGTCCTCGTGGCGGGGCGAGGTGAAGTAGGTCCGCACCGCGACGCCCATCGGGCGGTCCTCGCGGCGGTGCAGGCCCATCGCGAGGGAGAGGCGGGTGGAGTTGCCGTCGGCGGCGACCACCAGGGGCGCGTGGAAGGTGACTTCACGTTTCTCGTCGCCGAGCTTGGCGTTGACGCCGGTGATCCGGCCGGTGCGCTCGTCGACGATCGGGGCGCCGACGTTGCAGCGCTCGTAGAGGCGGGCGCCGGCCTTCTGGGCGTTGCGGGCGAGCTGCTCGTCGAAGTCGTCGCGCTTGCGGACGAGGCCGTAGTCCGGGAAGGAGGCGAGTTCCGGCCAGTCCAGCTGGAGACGGACCCCGCCGCCGATGATGCGCAGGCCCTTGTTGCGCAGCCAGCCGGCCTCCTCGGAGATGTCGATGCCCATGGCCACGAGCTGCTTGGTGGCGCGCGGGGTGAGTCCGTCGCCGCACACCTTCTCGCGCGGGAACTCGGTCTTCTCCAGCAGGAGTACGTCGAGTCCGGACTTGGCGAGGTGGTAGGCGGTGGCGGAGCCGGCTGGCCCCGCGCCGACGACGATCACATCGGCGGTGTTTTCGGAGAGGGGCTCGGTCACGGCGGGATCTCCCCAAGTTCGCAATCTGCGTGCCGACCGGCACTGGACATGGGCAGTCTATTCAGCGCCACTGATCACCAGGCTGAAGGGCTGCCCCGTGAACCGAGCTCTCCCCGCAGTACGGCTGCGCGTCCCGACCGACGAGGACGCCGTGGCCTGGCACCGGGCCTTCGCCCACCCGGACGTCATGGAGTTCCACGGCGGCAGAGCCGCGGAGCTGTCCGTCTACGAGGAGCTCACCGCACGCCAGCGCCGGCACGACGCTGAGCGCGGTTTCTGCCTGTGGACGATGCTCGACGACGCGGACCGGGTCATCGGTTTCACCGGCGCCCAGCCGTGGCCGCAGGACTGGGGACCGAAGGGTGAGATCGAGATCGGCTGGCGGCTGGGGCGGGAGTTCTGGGGCCAGGGGTATGCCACTGCGGCCGCGGAGGTGACCCTGGAGCGGGTGCGCGCGGCCGGTGTGCCGAGCGTCGTGGCGATGGTGCTGGCCCGCAACACCCGGTCGATCGCGGTGACGCGGCGGCTGGGCATGCACCTCGCCGAGATCTTCACCACGCCCTCGCGCGAGGAGGAGGGCCACTGCTACCGGCTCGAACTGTAACCCAGAGTAACCATCCGCTACAGAACGACACTTGACGCTTCCGGTCGGGACCGGACCGGGGTTACCCTTCCGGTACCGCTGGGGGTGACATCTGTGCGCATAACGCCCAAAACACCTGAAGTGCGCGTGCCACGGCTCGTCGGCCTGATGGCCGTGGACGCGCGCGAGACGGCCCAGTCGCGCGGGCTGTTCATCAACTCGCCGGACCGGCCCGACTTCCATCTCGCCGTCGTCGACTACGTCGTACGGCAGTACCCGCAGCCCGACGCCGAGGTGCCGCGGGACTCCGTGATCTACGTGTGGTTCGACTTCGGTGAGGGCGACGGCGGGGGCGGTATGCGTGAGCCGCGCATACCCCGGCCGCCGAGCGGCGGGATGCAGCGCGAGCTGAACGAGCCGCCGGGCGACGCGTTCTTCGAGGCGCTCAGGTAGCGGGGGTCGGGCAGCTGACCCCACGCACTCCCCGAAGCCGTACTCAAGCCTGCTTGAAGCCTCGGTGCAGGGCAACGATCCCGCCGCTCAGGTTGCGATAGGCGACCTTCGACCAGCCGGCCTTGCGCAGTCGCTCGGCCAGTGCGGGCTGGTCGGGCCAGGCGCGGATGGACTCGGCGAGGTAGACGTACGCGTCCGGGTTCGAGGAGACGGTCCGGGCGACCGGCGGCAGCGCGCGCATCAGGTACTCGGTGTAGACCGTGCGGAAGGGCGCCCAGGTCGGGTGCGAGAACTCGCAGATCACCACCCGGCCGCCGGGCTTGGTCACCCGGTACAGCTCGCGCAGCGCGGTGTCCGTGTCCTGCACGTTGCGCAGCCCGAAGGAGATGGTCACGGCGTCGAACGTGTCGTCCCTGAACGGCAACTTGGTCGCGTCGCCGGCCGTGAGCGGCAGCCAGGGGTGGCGCTTCTTGCCGACCTGGAGCATGCCCAGGGAGAAGTCGCAGGGCACGACATAGGCGCCGCTGCGGGCGAAGGGGAGGGACGAGGTCGCCGTACCAGCGGCGAGGTCCAGGATCTTCTGCGCGGGGCGGGCGTCGACCGCCTTCGTGACCTCCTTGCGCCATCGGCGGTCCTGGCCGAGCGACAGCACGTCGTTGGTGAGGTCGTACCGTTCCGCCACGTCGTCGAACATCGAGGCGACTTCGTGCGGCTGCTTGTCCAGGGATGCGCGGGTCACGGGCCCATTGTGGCAGTACGGGCCGGGCATCCCGAAGGCGCCCGGCCCGTACTGCCCCCTTTGAAAGAGAAGCTCACGACGTGAAAGGGAATCTCACGACGGCAACAGTCTCGGTTTCTTCTTCGCCGCCACGTCCTCCACCCAGCCGCAGAGCACGATGAAGAGCGCGATGAGGATCCAGCCGATGCCGAACATGAACCACTGGCTGCCCAGCGGCAGCCACTTCTCGAAGGCGGGCACCTTCCAGAACTGGTCGGTCAGCGGCACCGCCAGCACGAGTGCGATCTCGTGCCAGAGATAGATCGTCACGGCCCGGGAGTTGAAGATCGTGACGACCCGGTCGAGCCGCTTGAAGCGGGTCAGCCAGGTGAAGTCGATGTTGAAGTAGGCCTTGGCCCACATCAGCAGCATGACGTAGCCGGCCGACCAGTAGGTCTGGGCGAGCGGGCTCTCGTCCAGGTCGTAGGTGCCGCCGGCCTCGGCCTGGTGCGTGAAGGCGTACCAGCCGCCGAAGACGATCGCGGCGACCGACAGCGTGACCACCAGGAAGGGCTTCAGCTTCTGGAGCACTCCGTCGCGGTGGGCGAAGCCGAGAATCCAGCAGAAGAGGTACGTCGACAGGTCCCAGAGCGCGTTGCCGAAGCGGTTGTCCGGCCCCGCCCACACGAACTTCAGGATCACGATCGGCACGAGCGTCAGCAGCAGCACCGGGATCGGCGCCTTGCGGAAGATCCACAGCAGGACCGGCGACAGCATCACGAACCAGAGATACGTCCGCAGGTACCAGAGGATCTCCCAGGCCTGCATGCCCCAGGCGTTGCCCGGCGGATCACCGACGGGCACGATCCAGAAGACGATCTGCCACCCGGGCATCCAGTCGTGGATCATCATCGCGACGAGCACGAAGAAGCCCCAGAACCAGAACGGCGGCAGCAGCCTCCGCATTCGGCTCTTGACCACCTTGAACGCGGGCCGCTCCAGCGACTTCGCCATCAGCGTGCCGGCCAGCCCGAACATGATCCCCATCGAGGGGAACACCATCCCGCACCAGGCCCACCCGAAGGTGTGGTAGGTCACGACCCGGATCAGCGCGACGGCCCGCAGCGTGTCGAAGTACCGGTCCCGGCCCGCCGGTTTGGGCGCGGGCTTCTCGGCAGCCTCCTCCACGGCCTGCTCGGCCACCGGCTCCGGACCGGTCTCCGGCTCCGTCTCCGGTTCCACCGCGGGCAGCGTCGCCGTCTCTCCTGCGACGGCCGCCCCCGCACCCTGCCCGTAGTCCGTCGCCGCGTACTGCTGCGGATACGGCGGCTGTTGGGGATACGGCTGCTGCTGTTGGGGGTACGGCTGCTGCTGATACGGGTACGGCGACTGGGGCTGGCCGTACGGCTGAGGCTGGCCATGTCCCTCGTGTCCGTAGGGCTGTTGGGGCTGCTGAGGGTGCCCGTAGCCACCGCCGTATCCCTGCTGCTCCCAACTCATCAGCTCGCCCCCGCCGGTGTGCCGACCTCGCCGGTGCGCTTGAGTTTCTGCCAGCGCAGCCGGCCGCCGGTCAGGGCGGTGATGCAGGAGTGGATGAGGACGAGGTACATCATCTGGCGGTAGGCCAGCTGCTGGAGCGGCATCATCAGCAGGTAGCGGTACTTCTCCCGGTCCAGCCTGAACGCGTAGGCCGCGCACAGGAGTTGGATGCCGAGCACCGCGAACCACATCGCCAGGGACGCCCAGAAGTCCACGAAGATCATCGAGTAGACGGTGAAGACGTCGATCAGCGGGGCGAAGACCGGCGTGATGATCTGGAAGATGACCACCAGCGGCATGCCGACCCGGCCGAAGCGGCCCGAAGGACCCTTGTCCGTAAGGGACTTGCGGTGCTTCCACAGCGCCTGCATGGTGCCGTAGGACCAGCGGTAGCGCTGTGACCACAGCTGCTTGAGGGAGGCCGGGGCCTCGGTCCAGGCCTTGGCGTGCTCCTGGTAGACGACCCGCCAGCCCTCGCGGTGCATGGCGATGGTGATGTCCGTGTCCTCGGCGAGCGTGTCCTCGCTCATACCGCCGACCTGGAGGACCGCCTCGCGGCGGAACGCGCCGATCGCGCCCGGGATGGTGGGCATGCAGCGCAGCAGGTCGTACATGCGGCGGTCGAGGTTGAAGCCCATCACGTACTCGATGTGCTGCCAGGCGCCGATGATCGTGTTGCGGTTGCCGACCTTGGCGTTGCCCGCGACCGCGCCCACCTCGGGGTCGGCGAAGGGCTGCACGAGGTGTCGTACGGTGTCGGGTTCGAAGACGGTGTCGCCGTCCATCATCACGACGATGTCGTAACTCGCGCTGCGCACACCATTGTTGAGGGCGGCGGGTTTGCCCGCGTTCTCCTGGCGGATGACCCGGACGTTCGTCATGCCGAAGGAGCGGGCCGCCTCGCGGGCGATCTCGGAGGTGCCGTCCGAGGAGCCGTCGTCGACGACGATGACCTCGATCGGGTGGGTGCTCTTCGCCAGCGACTCAAGGGTGTTGGCGATGCACTCCTTCTCGTTGTACGCCGGGACGATGACGGTCACCGGGCGGGTGACGGTCGGCCCCCAGCTGAACCTGCGTTTATTGCGCTGTCTGTAATGGCGCCGGGCGAGGATCAGCATCATCCCGAAGCGGCTCATGACGGCGACGCCGACGACGGTGAGGCCCGCCGCGAGTCCCGGCACCACCCACTCGGCCACGGTGACGGCGTAGATGAGCGCCTTGCCCTCGTAGAGGGTCATGCCGGTGGCCTCGCGGTGGGCGCCCTGGAGGACCGAAGTCCGCCCGCTGCCCGTGCCGTTGCCGTTGGCTCCCCCGGTGCCGCCTGCCGCGCCCGCGCCGCCGACGGCGGAGTCGACCGGGGTCTGGCCGTTGCCCGCGCCGGTGCCGCCCGTGCCGCCGGGTGCGGCGGACGACGTGGCGGAAGGTGCCGCGGACGGCTGGGCGCCGGCCTCGACGTTGCCGGTGCTTGTCCCGGCGGCCGCGCCCGTGCTCGTGACGGGCCGGGTGGCGTCGTTGTTCTTGGCGATGGCGCCGCTCACGGTGGTGAACGTGTAGCCCTTCGCCTTCATCTTCTCGATGTACGTGGGCAGCGCCTTCATGGTCTGCGAGCGCACACCACCGGCGTCGTGGAAGAGCACCGAGGAACCCGAAGTCCCGGACGGCGTCGCCCACTTGATGATCTTCGCGACGCCGGGCTGCTTCCAGTCGTCGCTGTCGGTGTCGACGAAGACGCTGGTGTAGCCGGAGGCGCCGAGCTTCTTGTAGACGGGGTAGCTGTAGTTGTCGATGGCGTCCGTCTCCGAGGAGTACGGCGCGCGGAACAGCGTCGTCGTGATGCCGGCGGCGCCCGCCAGCGCGAGCTGCGTCTGTTCCATCTCCCGCTTGATACGGGCGTCGCTCTGGTAGGAGAGGTCGACGTGGGTGAAGGTGTGGATGCCCACCTCTTCACCCTGCTCGACCATCTGCTTCACGATGTCCGGGTAGCGCGAGACCATCGAGCCCACCAGGAAGAACGTGGCCGGCACGTCGTACTTCTTGAGGATCTTCAGGACCGTGGGCGTGTAGGTGGGGTTCGGGCCGTCGTCGAAGGTGAGGACGATGGTCTTCTTCGGGATGGTCTGGGTGACCGGCTTGCCGTTGCGGAAGGTCAGGATCGGGCCGCCGTTGAGGACCTTGTCGGGGACCTTGCTGGCGCTCGCGCCGTCCCGCACACGTTCGTCGCCGCCGACTTCCGCGCGCAGGTAGCCGTCGAGCAGCATCACGCAGGTGAGGCCGAGGAGAAGCAGCAGGGCGAGAATCACCCGGGGCCGCTGGAGCGCGGAGGCCTTGCCGGCCGCGCGTTCCATCCGGGTGGGGGCGCGTCGGCGCCCGCGCGAGGGAGTCGTCGTAGTCATGGCTGCGGGGGCGCTCCGGTCAGTGTGCGGTGGCTGAGGAGGACGGCGCCGTACCCGTGGGGGCGCCCGAGGGGATGTCGGTCGGAGCGCCGGTCGGAACACCGGAGGGCGCTACGCCGCCTCTGCCGCCGTTGGGGCCGTAGCCACCACCGGGAGCCGAACCGGCCTGGCCGCCACCGAACGGCAGCAGCGAGGAGGGGTTGATGGAGATGCCCCAGCCCATGAACGCCATGCCGAGTACGAACGCGTACCCGAGGCAGACGGTGCCCATGAGGAGGCCGATCCGGCGCAGCACCTTTGACCGGCGGCCGGAGTTGTCAACGAACACGGGACCTTCTGCGGACCCGTTGCCGGCTTTGCGGCGGCGACCCCGCGCAGAGGCGGGGTTTTCGATGGCGGACTCGGATTGCATTCCCCAGACATTAGGACGCCTTTATGTGACCAAAACTCTGATTCTCTTGTGAGCCCGCCCAGAAAAATGCCGGAACCTGTGCCTTCCCTTAGAGAACCCAGGAAAGGCCTTATGAGTGGCCGGTGTCGGTAGTGTCCCCAATATTCCGATTGGTCGCCCGACTTGACCGTTTCGCGTATCGCTACCCGTGGGTTTCCTATGTTTTATCTGTCTTCGTGAGACACAGCCCCATGTGCTTCATTTAGGCTTCAGAAATCGACTCTGTTTCCATCCTGAGACAGAAATCACCGTCCCCACGCGGAAAGGGTGCATGCTCACATGAGGAGTTTCCTGAAACCGGCGGCCGGGCTCACCTGCTTGTTTGCCCTCGCGGTCACCGGATGCTCCTCGAGCTCCGACGACTCGTCGGACGCGGCCCCATCAGCGACACAGGAGGCGAGTACGACCCCGTCCGCGAGTGCCTCCTCGACGCCCTCGTCGACCACGGCCTACGCGCCGTACGTCAGCGTCACGACCGCCGCCGACATGGACAGCGCGGGGTCCCCGTCGACGTACAACCTCTCCTTCGCCATCGCCAAGGGGAGCACCTGTACGCCGGAGTGGAACGGTACGACCGCGATCGACAACTCGGCCGTGAAATCCCGGGTTTCGGCGCTGAAGACCTCCGGTGCGACCGTCCGGGTGTCCTTCGGCGGGGCGTCCGGCAAGGAGCTGGCGGAGACCTGCACCAGCGCGACGGCGCTCGCGAAGGCGTACGGCGAGGCGCTGGACGCGGCCGGCTCCACGCAGGCCGACTTCGACATCGAGGGCGACGCGCTGACCGACTCCACGTCGGTCGCCCTGCGCTCCAAGGCGATAGCCCTGCTCCAGGAGGAGCGCACCGACCTCAAGGTCTCCTTCACCCTGCCCGTGATGCCGTCCGGTCTCGACTCCGACAGCCTGGCGCTGCTGGAGTCCGCCAACGACAACGCGGTCGAGGTCTCCACGGTCAACATCATGACGATGAACTACGGCGAGTCGTACACCGCTGACATGGGCGACTACGCGATCACGTCCGCTACGGCCACGCACACCCAGCTGAAGAAGGTGTTCGGGTTGTCCGACGCGGGGGCCTGGCAGGGGATGGCGCTCACGTCGATGCTTGGCGTGAACGATGTCTCCGGTGAGACGTTCTCGCTCTCGGATGCGGCGCAGGTGCGGACGTTCGCCGAGTCGAAGGAGATCGCGTGGGTGTCGATGTGGTCGACGTTCCGGGATCAGCAGTGTGAGAGCGGGAGTTCGGATGATGACGCTGCTACCGATTGCAGTGGGGTGACGCAGAGTTCGGGGGCGTTCGGGGAAGCGTTTGCCGGGTGACGGGTGCGTTGCCGGGTGACGGTGCGTCGTGGCTGGTCGCGCAGTTCCCCGCGCCCCTAAAAGACCTGCCCCTAGCGGCGTCTGTGGACTAGCCGCCCTGCACACACTGTTGCGATGCACGAGCCGGCCTCGTCGAATACGGCCAGGTCGGCTCGGCCCAGGTCTACAAGAACTGTAGGGCGTGGGGCGGCCAGGATCACGACATCGTTCCGCTGCGCCGCCGCCCGGAGTTCGGGTGAGTCGACGTGTTCCGCCAGGACAGCCGTGGCACCTGACTTCAGTACGGCGTGGATCCGCTCACGCGGGCTCGGGGCGTCCGGGAGCGGTCCTTCGTGGATGCGGGCGGGGCCCAGCACACCGGGCCAACTCCGCACCCGCGCACCGGGAAACCGCTCCTGGACCTCCGCCAGCGTCCCCACACCCGCGACCCGGGCGCCCTCGACGGCGACGGCACCGCCCTCGTCCGCCGTGTGAATCGTCAGCACAGGCAGGTCAGTTGGCCGACAGGAGCTTCAACTCCGGGTGGGCCGTGCCGCCTTCGATCGCCGTGGACGAGATGTGGGACATCACGCGCTCGTCGACCGGGTCGTTCGCCGGGTCGTCGTGGACGACGATGTGCTCGTACGTCGTGGTCCGCTGGGCGGGGACCCGGCCCGCCTTGCGGATCAGGTCGATGATCTCCATGCGGTTGGAGCGGTGCTTGGCGCCGGCCGAGGAGACGACGTTCTCCTCCAGCATGATCGAGCCGAGGTCGTCCGCGCCGTAGTGCAGGGAGAGTTGGCCGACCTCCTTGCCGGTGGTGAGCCAACTGCCCTGGATGTGGGCGACGTTGTCCATGAAGAGGCGCGCGATGGCGATCATGCGCAGGTACTCGAAGAGCGTGGCCTGCGTGCGGCCCTTCAGGTGGTTGTTCTCGGGCTGGTAGGTGTACGGGATGAAGGCGCGGAAGCCGCCCGTCCGGTCCTGTACGTCACGGATCATCCGTAGGTGCTCGATGCGCTCGGCGTTGGTCTCGCCGGTGCCCATGAGCATGGTCGACGTGGACTCGACGCCCAGGTTGTGCGCCGCCTCCATGATCTCCAGCCAGCGCTCGCCGGACTCCTTGAGCGGGGCGATCGCCTTGCGGGGGCGGGCGGGGAGCAGCTCGGCGCCGGCGCCCGCGAAGGAGTCGAGGCCGGCCGCGTGGATCCGGGTGATGGCCTCCTCGACCGACACCCCGCTGATCCGGGCCATGTGCTCGACCTCGGACGCGCCGAGGGAGTGGATGACCAGCTGGGGGTACGCGCCCTTGATCGCGGCGAAGTGCTTCTCGTAGTACTCGACGCCGAAGTCCGGGTGGTGGCCGCCCTGGAACATGATCTGCGTACCGCCGAGTTCGACGGTCTCCGCGCACCGGCGCAGGATGTCGTCCAGGTCCCGCGTCCAGCCCTTCGCGGTGTCCTTGGGCGCGGCGTAGAACGCGCAGAACTTGCACGCCGTGACGCACACGTTCGTGTAGTTGATGTTCCGCTCGATGATGTACGTCGCGATGTGCTCCGTACCCGCGTACCGACGCTTGCGTACGGCGTCGGCGGCGGCGCCGAGCGCGTGCAGCGGGGCGTCGCGGTAGAGGTCGAGCGCCTCTTCGGGGGTGATGCGCCCGCCCTCGGCGGCACGGTCGAGGACGGACTGGAGCTCGGCCTTCTCGGTCACCGGGAGGTCCCTTTCGTCAAGGGTCGCGGACGGGCAGGTGGTGCTGACGGACCTTGTCAGCCTACGCCAGCGGATTTCCCGCCCCGACCTCAGGCCGTGTACGCGCCGACCAGCAGCCCGAGGAAGGCACCGGCGAGCAGAAACGGGCCAAAGGGGACGACGCCCCCTCGCTTGTCCTTCCGCACCACGACCACGAACCCGCCGTAGAGCGCCCTCAGCAGGAACCCCGCGAAGGCGCCCAGCATCACCGTCGGCCACCCGTACCACCCGAGCACGACCCCCGCCCCGACCGCGAGCTTCACCTCGCCGAGGCCCAGACCACCACCACCGCCACCGTCGCCGCCACCACCACCGGAATCGATACGGCTCAGCGCGAAGTACCCGCCCCCGAGCGCGAGGGCGCCGCGCAGCGCGGTCGTCCAGTCACCGGCGTGCTCGGGCACGAAGGCGACGGCACCGAGGAGGACGAGGGCGGCACCCGCGAGGGGAAGCCCGGCCCTGGGCACCGCCACCGCGACGGGCGCGAGCAACAGCCAGACCGCCAGCTCGGGCCTGATCCCGGTGGCGACGGCGAGGGCGACGCACACCAGCACGACGAGGAGAGCGGTACCGGCACCGCGCCGGCCGACCCGCGCGACGACCGCCCCCGCGCCGGCGCCCCACATCCCCGCGAGGGCGATCAGAAGATGGTCGTAGTCCACTGGACGAATACCGGCTACTCGGCCTTGGACAGCCGCGCGGTCGGGGAGCCCTCGGCGGAACTGTCCGACGCGTACTTGAGGTCGTCGCCGACGGGGGTGAGGGTGACCGTGTGGGCGGCCTGGTTGCAGACGTCGCGGTTCGAGGTCGCGCCCGCGGCCGTCGCGACGAGCCGGGTCTTCGTCACCTGTTTCAGGGTCAGTACGTCGTCGCAGACGCCGCCGAGCTGGTCGGTCTGGCGGAGGATGCCCAACCGCTGCCCCACGCCCACCTTGGCGATCGTGATCCGGAAGGTCCCGTCGGGGAGCGTGCCGCCCAGCGCGGTGCCGTCGCCCTGCCAGGTGCCGAGGTAGGAGTCGGGGATGGACTTGAGCGAGGAGCCGTCGCCCGCGCTCGGCGCGCTGCTCGCCGTGGCGGAGGCCGTGGCGGAAGCCGTGGACGAGGAGGTCGGGATCGCGCCCGCCGAGGAATCCTTGCCCTTGTCGTCCGGCTGCATCCAGTACAGCAGCACCGGCACCAGCGTCACCACCGCCAGCGCCCCGGCGATGGAGAGCGCCACGGCACAACCGACCCTGCGGCCACGCCCGTTGGGGCCGGGAGTCGCCGTGGCGGCGACGGAGACGGAGAGCTTCCCGGGGTGCCGGTCGGAGGCCGGAGGGACGGTGTCGTACGGGGGCGCGTCACGCGGTTCGGGTACGAACCCGGGTGGCCCCGCAGGTGACTTGGGCATCACCGGCGCCGGTCCGAACGCCCCGCCGCCCGCCCCGACCGACGGACTGCTGAACCTGTCTCT
>NZ_JBLTJC010000060.1:0-39670 GCF_048158785.1 Streptomyces colwelliae
GTGTGCGGCGAGGCGCCGTAGTCGAACCTCGGGGCGACCCTGGTCCGGAAGGGGACCGAGCCGCGCACGCACAGCACGCGTCGCTCCCGTCGTGCCGGGCGGTGAGGTCGTGGTCGTGACCGAGCACATGCGCGTGCGCTTCGGCTATGGGGGCCGCACCCATGTGGGGGGCGAGGGTGAAGCGGTCCGTACCGGTGTCCGTGCCCGAGCTCGCGTCCGTCCCGGTGTCCGGTGTCGTGGGCTGAGCGGTGTAGTGGTGGAGTGCGGTGTCCATATAGCCGGAGCCCATGTGTGTCGCCGACATGTGCGGTTGCTCCACCGGGGATGGTTCGGGCCCGTTCGGGTCCGCGTGGAGCGCGTTCATGTAGAGACCGCCTGTGTGGACGCCGTTCGTCCCGGCCCCGTTCGTGCCGGCCCCGTTCGTGTGCGGGAACTCCGTGTGGGACGGCTCCATGGACGACAGGGCCGTGTGGGACGGCTCGGTGAGGGACGGCTCGCTGCGCGACGGTTCCGTGAGAGACGGCTCCGTGTGGAGTGTGCTCATGTAGGCCCCGCCCGTGTGGACCTCGCCCATGGGCAGGATCTCCGCCTGCGCCGACTCGGTGTGGGCCGACTCCATGTGCGGTGACTCCATGTGCGGTGACACCACCTCGGCCCCGTCCATCGGTACCGCCCCGTCCGCCGCCTCGGCCGCCTCCATGTGCTGCTGTGCCTCCGCGAGGCCGATCCCCCGCTGGAAGGCGGCCATCAGTCCCGGGTCGTGCCCGGCGGGGTGCTCGGAGTCCTGGCGGGGAGCGGGGCCGTCGCGGAGCTGGGGGGCGATGTGTTCCTGGGCCCGGCGCCGGGGCAGTTGGGGCGGCTTGCCCATGGTGCCGCGCACCGCTCCGCCGCGCGGGACGGGCGGTGCGGTCACGTTCTCGGCCACGGTCCCCCGGTCGTCGGGACGGATGCCGGGGACCGCCTCCGAGGGGTTGGCCCGTTCCACGTGGGCGCCGCGCACGGGCAGCGGCACCGGGCCACCGCCGTTCGGCCTCGGTGCACCGGGCGGTACGGAGTCCCGTCGTTGATGCCGCCCGGGTGTCCCTGACCCACGCTGGTGCCGACCCGGCGCGCCAGGAGCACCGGACGCCGCCGATTCGCCCTGCCCGACGCTGAGTTGACCACCCTCGGTCCCACCCTGCGCCTGCCCCCGGACCTGCGGAGCGTGCTGCGGCGGCGCGAGCGGATGCCCCCCGCCCAACGTGTCCTGCGGCTGTCCTGCGACCCCGGGTGCGCCCGGCGCCGTACCCAACAAGGCTTGTGGCACCACGATCACGGCCTGCACCCCGCCGTAGATGTTGGTCTGGAGGCGGACGTGGATGCCGTGGCGGCGGGCAAGTTGGGAGACCACGAACAGGCCGATGCGGCCGTCGGCGAGCAGGCTCGCGACGTTGACCTGGTCGGGGTCGGTGAGCAGGGCGTTCATACGGCTCTGTTCGCCGACGGGCATGCCGAGTCCGCGGTCCTCGACCTCGACGGCGAGGCCCGAGGTCACGAGGTTGACGCGGAGCAGAACCTGGGTGTGCGGGGCGCTGAACACCGTGGCGTTCTCGACGAGTTCGGCCAGCAGGTGGATCACGTCGGCGACGGCGTGGCCGCGCAGGGTGCCGTCGATCGGCGGCACGAGTTTGACGCGGGAGTACTGCTCGACCTCGGCGATGGCGGAGCGCAACACCTCGGTCATGGAGACCGGGTTGCTCCACTGTCTGCGGGAGACCGCGCCGCCGAGGACGGCGAGGTTCTCGGCGTGGCGGCGGATGCGGGTGGCGAGGTGGTCGACGTGGAAGAGGCCCTTGAGCAGGTCGGGGTCCTCGATCTCGTTCTCCAGCTCGTCGAGGATGGAGATCTCCCGGTGCACGAGGGACTGCAGGCGCCGGGCGAGGTTGACGAAGACCTCGACCTTCTGTTCGCTGCCCGCCTGGCTGGAGAGCTGGGATGCCGCGACGACGGCGGTGACGGCGCCGTCGTGCGCGTGTGCCAGGTCGGCGGCGAGGAGGTCGAAGTCGTCGGCGTCCCCCGGGGGCCTGCTGCGCGGCTTGCGCTGGGGCGGGCCCTCGCCGCGGCGCAGCGCCTCGACCAGGTCGCGCAGATCGGCCTCGCCGCGCGCGCTGCTGCGGCGCAGGGCGTCGATGCGGTCGCTGACGGAACCGGCCGCGCGGCCCGCGGCGACGGCGGCGATCAGGATGCCCGCGAACGTCACCGAGGTGGCTCCGGCGAGGACGCCCCAGAGGGTGAGGCTGGTCCGCGCTCCGGTGGAGCGGACGGTGAACAGGACGGCCGCGCTGGCGCTCAGTGCGACCGCGATGGGCGGCAGCACGGCGAGGCGCAGGAGTTGGGGGCGTATGTGCGTCTCGGGCAGTGCGGGCACGGGGCGGGCGGCCGGTCGCCCGTGCCGGCCGCCCTCACGGCGGTCTGCGCGTGCGGCCGGTGCACGGAGTTGAGACATCGGCGTCCTCGTACTGGTGCGTCGGGCCGGTTTGTTCGCGCGGGGTGCGCGATTCGGGCATACGCCATCGCGGTGCCGGTCGAGAGAGCCGAAGATTTCGGCCCCACGTCGCCCGACGGACACTCACAGTAGTCGTCAACGCATCAGGTGCGGTGGGCAGTTGACAAAGTCCCCCGGGGAGCGTCCCGCTCTGGTATGAGGCCTCGTACGACAGACCGATAACCCCCTCGACCACATGCCGAAGAAGGACAAAGAATCGATCATGCCTGATCGGAAGCGGTCACGAACGGCCGTCGGGGACTGAGGGGGTCGACGCGGCCCTGCCCTCCGTCGCTCACCCGCCCCTCGCCCAGGGTCGAGCCGCAGGGGCGTTTCCCGGTAGATCGACCGCCCTCGATCACACCCCGGAGCATCACAGAGCGTGTCCACGTCTGTCGGCGACGTCGGAGAGGATCTCCCGCGCCGACGAGTCCGCGCGTAGACCCCGGGGTACCGGCAAGTGTCGATCGGCGACCGGATCGAAGCTGGTCTTCGTCGCCGACCAGGTCGAGGGGAGCTACCTCAGCGTCGGCACCGCGCCGGCCGCGGTCGGTGCGTCCTTCGACGACGTGGCGAAACTGACCGTCCACGCCGATGGCACCGGGCACACTGATCGGCGTGGCGGTCCTGGACATGCGGGACCGTCTGATCGGCGTGGCCGCCCTGGACGTGCCGGACCATCCGGTCGAGGGCGAAGCCACCGCGATCATCGACTGAGCGGAGCCGACCGGGCAGGCCCTCTTCACCCTGCCGCGGGAGCTCCGCACTTTGCGCGCCCCGCCCTGTCAGCGCTCGTTCGCGAGGTCCAGCTCCGCCGGAGCGGTCGTCGGCTTCGGTTCTGTCTCCACCGGCTTCGGGGTCCGCCAGGGGTGGTCGATCGTCCCCCCGAAGGGCCGCCACCACGGGTCCGTCGTCAGGTCGCCGCCCGGCTCGAACGGCTCGCCCGGCCTCGGTGTGGCCACGGCCTGGCCCACCGCCTCGCCCTCGTCCGCGGTCCACTCGCCGGGCTCGGCCCACGCGTGCAGCGCCAGATTGAACGTGCCCCAGTGGATCGGCAGCAGCACCCCGTGCGGCTGCCCGCCCTGGAGGTCGAGGTGGGCGCGCATGCCCTCCTCGGGCGTCATGTGGATGTCGGGCCAGAACTCGCTGTACGCACCGATCTGGATCATCGTGGCGTCGAACGGGCCGTGCGCGGCACCGATGTCCTTGAAGCCCTCGAAGTAGCCGGTGTCGCCGCTGTGGTAGATCCGGTGCTCGTCTCCGGCGACCACCCAGGAGGCCCAGAGCGTGTGCTGGGTGTTGCGCAGACCGCGGCCGCAGAAGTGGCGGGCCGGGGTGGCGGTCAGGGTGAGGCCGCCGACCTTGGTCTCCTCGTGCCAGTCCAGCTCGCGCAGCCGGTCGGGCGACACGCCCCAGTGCTCCAGGTGGGCGCCGACGCCCAGCGGCACGGCGAACAGGGTGTCCGTGTCGGCCAGCGCCTTGATCGTGGGCATGTCCAGGTGGTCGTAGTGGTCGTGCGAGATGACCACGACGTCGACCGGGCCGAGCGCGGCGATCGGCAGGGGCACCGGGTGCAGCCGCTTGGGTCCGGCGAACGGGAACGGGGAGCAGCGCTCGCCCCAGACCGGGTCGAAGAGGACCCGGTGGCCGTCGATCTCCGCCAGCACGCTGGAGTGCCCCATCCAGGTCAGCCGCAGCCCGGTCGCGGCGGGCCTGGCCAGGTCGGCGAGGGTGGTGGCGTGCACCGGCAGCGTGCCGTCGGGGGCGCGGCGGGCGCGCTGCTCCTTGTCGAGGTAGGACTTCCCCATCTCGCGCATCGTGCCGCCGGACGGGCGGACGTTCGTATTGCCCCCGGGGTTCTGGAAGACCCCGTCCTTGAAGTGGGGCGATCTACGGATGCGCGCCAGGCGCTCGCCGCTCGGGTCCGCGCCGAAGGCAGCGGGCTGCAGCGCGCGGAGCCCGGAGCTCAGCGTACGGAATCCGGTCACGATGCCTCCAGGTCGGGTCGTTCAGGCTTTCCATTATGGTCGACCCCTGTGACAACGCCGATGCATCGGCGTCACCGGGGCCGGTTTCCAAGGAAAGACCAAAGTTCCGCGCCGGAGGTTGACACCGCGGCACGGAATTCGACGTTCCGTTGACAGGACGCGGCGCCACTTCCGATACTGACTCGCCGTTCAGTATCTACCGTTCATCGCATGCCGTTCATCACCTGCCGTCCGGTACGGACTTCCGTACTCGACCCGCCCGTACCCGCCCTGTCGGCCGGCGCCCCGAGGAGCCCCATGACCGCCCCCTTGATGTCGCTCACCTGGACCGACCACGTCACCGGCCGCCAGGGCTTCCTGGTCGTCGACCGGCTGGTGCGCGGCGTGTCCAGCGGCGGACTGCGGATGCGGCCGGGCTGCACGCTCGACGAGGTGGCCGGGCTCGCCCGGGGCATGACCATGAAAGAGGCGCTGCACTACGACCCGGAGGGCCGTTACGTCCCCCTGGGCGGCGCCAAGGGCGGCATCGACTGCGACCCCCAGGACCCGGTGTCGTACGGCCTCCTCGTGCGCTATCTGCGCGCCATGCGCCCGTACATCGAGAGCTTCTGGACGACGGGTGAGGACCTCGGGCTCACCCAGGACCTGGTCGACCGGGCCGCTACGGAGGCGGGGCTCGTGTCGTCGATCCAGGCCGTGTATCCGCTGCTCGACGACGAGACGGAGGCGCGGCGGCGGCTGGCGGACGCCTTCGCGGTCGAGGTGGACGGCATCGGTCTGGACGAGTTGGTCGGCGGCTGCGGGGTCGCCGAGTCGGTGCTCGCGGCGCTGGACCGGGCGGGCGTGCCGTACGCGGGGACACGGGTCGCCGTGCAGGGCCTGGGCACGATGGGCGGGGCCACGGCACGGTTCCTCACGCGCGCGGGGCTGACGATCGTCGCCGTCGCCGACATCAAGGGCACAATCGCGAACCCGGCCGGACTCGACGTGGACGCGCTGCTCGCGGCCCGGGACACCTACGGCACCGTGGACCGTTCCGCGCTGCGCCCCGACGACCGTGAACTGCCCGGCGAGGACTGGCTGTCCATCGAGGCGGAGGTGCTGGTTCCGGCGGCGGTGTCGTACGCGATCGACACCGCGAACCAGCAGGGGATCACCGCCCGCTGGATCGTCGAGGCGGCCAACATGCCCGTACTGCCCGAGGCGGAGGAACTGCTCTCCGCGCGCGGGGTCACCGTGCTGCCGGACGTGGTCGTGAACTCCGGGACGAACGCCTGGTGGTGGTGGACCCTGTTCGGCGACATCGGCGCCGACGCGGACGAGGCGTTCGCGCACACCCGGCGTTCGATGCGTGCCCTGATCGACCGGATGCTGGCCCGCGCGGAGGCCGACGGCACGACACCGCGCGCCGCCGCGCACGCGATCGTCGCGGACCGGCTGCCGGTCATCGCGGAACGGTTCGGCTGGTACCGGTGACGTACGGGACGGCACCCCTATGGGCAACGGATTAGGGTGACCGCGTGGCGAGAGTGCGGTTGAGCGTGGCGGAGCGGCGGACGGAGTTGCTGCGGGCCGCCGTCGAGCAGATCGAGGCGCGGGGCGTGGCGGCGGTCAGGATCGCCGACGTCGCCTCGGCGCTCGGGGTGAGCAACGCGCTGGTGCTCTATTACTTCTCGACCAAGGAGAAGCTGGTTGCCGCCGCGTTCACCTTCGCCGCCGAGGACGATCTCGCGCATCTGCGCAAGCTGCTCGGCCGCCGTACGACCGCACTACGCAGGCTGCGGGCCGCGGTGCGCTGGTACGCGCCGACCGGGCAGGCCAAGGGCTGGCGGCTGTGGATCGAGGGCTGGGCCGCGGCGCTGCGCGAACCCGCCCTCCTGGACGTCACGCGCGATCTCGACCGGCAGTGGAAGCAGGCACTCGCGGAGGTCGTCGCCGAGGGAGTGACCGCGGGCGAGTTCCACTGCCCGGACCCGGCCACCACGGCCCTGCGCCTCACGGCCCTCCTGGACGGCCTCGCCGTACAGATGACGGCGTACGCGGGCGCGGTGTCGCGGGCGCGGGCCCTGGAGTGGGTCGACGAGGCGCTCGCCCGCGAACTGGGTCTCGACCGGGCCGCGTTGACCGCCCCCTGAACCGTCCCCCCGTAGACACTCAGTTCAGTTCGACACTCAGTTCAGTTCGTAGACCGCGGTGACCGTGACCGTGGCGCGGATCCCACCCGGCGCGACGGGCACACCCGACGCGACCCCCGCGGGCAGGTCCGCGGCCACCGGGACAGGCCGCGACACGTCGGCCGTGTCATCGGTGAGCGAGACCAGCCGGCCGAGCCGGTGTCCGCTGAGGTGCGCGTACTGGAGGGCCTTCGAGTGAGCGTCCTCGTGCGCGGCGGCGCGTGCGTCGCGATGCGACGGGGCCGGTTCGGTGACGTCGAAGGCAACGGAGTTGATACGGCCCGCCGCACCCGTCGCGTCGGTGATCGCCTGGAGGATCCGCCCCGTGGCGGCGAGGTCGCGGACCTTCACGGAGAAGGACTGCGCGGCCTGGTAGCCGGCCAGGTGCGAGACCCCGTTCTGGTACTCGGTGACGGGACTCAGCGACAGGCTCTCGGTGCGGATGTCGCGCTCCGCGACCCCGTGTCGGCGTACGGCGGTGAGCAGCACGTCCGTCGCCTTGTTCTGGGCATCCAGCGCCGCCTGCGGGGTCTTGGCGAAGGTCTCGACCCCGGCGCCGATCACCGCGAGGTCGGGCCGGGCCGTCGCACTGCCCACGCCGGTGACGGTGACCGTGGCGGGGCTGGGCGCGCCGCGGTCGCCGGGGACGCGGCGAGCGCGGGGAGGCCTACGGCGAGGAGGGCGACGGCGAGCGCGGCGACGGCGCGGGCAACGGCACGGCCACGCGTGCGCGTGCGGATCGATCGGGTCTACGGGTGGGTGCGGGCATGCGGGCGGGACCCTTCCGGCAGCCGGGGAAGGTTCGGGGTCATGTCAGCACCCCGGTCCGTCCACCGCCGTACACCACTCCCGCGCGGTCACCTCACCGGTGGAGCAGGGCGGACCGACCGCACCGGGACGTACGACGACGTAGCACCCCTGGCGCGGCGACCGCACCCGCCACCCTGTGACCCGGTAACCCGCTCACCCCTTCAGGCCACCCGCTCGATCCGCATCTTGATGTCGTCCGGAGACAGCGCGCCCTTCGCCTCGACGTGGTCTCCCGAGGACTCGCCCCGGAGCCGGCGTCCGATCCACGGCACCAGGTACTCGCGCGCCCAGTGCACGTCGTCGCGCCGGATGTCGAGCGGGCCGCGCGGCGGCAGCGGCGGCCAGGGCTGGTCCGGGTCGGCCGGAACCTCGACACCGAGGACCTGACCGGCGCGGAGCGCCACGCGCGTGTGCCCCTCGGGAGAGAGGTGGAGCCGGTCGCCGTCCCAGGCCCGCCGGTCCTGAACCGTCTTCAGGGACCACAGGTCGAGCACCGGGCAGCCATAGCGGTCGGCGATGGCCCGCACATGTCCGTTGTAGGTGGCGATCTTGCCGCGCAGATGCTTGAGCACGGGGACGCCGCGGGTGTCGAAGCCGGTCGTCACCATGACGGTGCCGACGGCTCCGGTGAGGTCGGCGACCGCGCGTTCGAAGCGCTCGGCGACCTCGTCGGGGTCGGTACCGGGACGGATGATGTCGTTGCCGCCGGCGCAGAAGGAGACCAGGTCCGGGCCGATCTCCTTGGCCCGGGTGAGCTGGTCGGCCACGATCTGGTCGAGCAGCTTGCCGCGCACCGCGAGGTTGGCGTACTCGAAGTCGCCCTCGGGCCGCCGGTCCGCGAGCAGTACCGCGAACCGGTCGGCCCAGCCGACCATCGCCCCGTCGGGCCCTGGGTCGCCGACGCCCTCGGTGAAGCTGTCCCCCACCGCCACGTACGACCCGATCACTGATCTGTTGTCACTCTTCGAATCGTTAGCCACGGCAACCATAATTCACCCTGGGGTGTGACCTACGCGATCGTAATTAGGGGTTGACGGACGGTGAGATAAGCCACTCGTAAAGGGTTGTCCAAAGTCGGAATAAGTCTCTGATCAGGGGCGTTGACCCCGGAACTGCTGTGCCCGAAGGCCGGACCCAAGGATCTGGGTCCGGCCTTCGATGGTGTGTGGCAGGTGTCGGGGCCTGGTGTCAGCCGACGGTGACGCCGTGCGAGCGGAGGTAGGCGACCGGGTCCACGTCCGAGCCGTAGTACGGCGTGGTCCGGATCTCGAAGTGCAGGTGCGGGCCGGTCACGTTGCCGGTCGCGCCGGAGAGGCCTATCTGCTGGCCCTCGGTCACGGTCTGGCCGGCCGAGACGGACAGCTGCGACATGTGGGCGTACTGCGAGTACTCGCCGTCCGCGTGCCGGATGACGACCTCGTTGCCGTACGCGCCGTCGTAGGACGCGGAGACGACCGTGCCCGCCGCGACCGCCTTGATGGTGGTGCCGGTCGGGACGACGAAGTCGACGCCGGTGTGGTAGCCGCTGGACCACATGCTGCCCGCGACGTGGTAGCCGGTGCCGATGGTGGCGCCGGTCACGGGGAGGGTGTAGCCGGTGGAGGTGCTCGTGCTGTCGTCGCTCTGCGAAGCCGAAGTGCTCTTCGAGGAGGAAGAGGACGACGAGGACGAAGAAGACGAAGAGCCGGTCGACTTGGAGGAGTTGGACGACTTGGTCGTGTCCGTCCCGCTCGTCCCGCCCGTGGAGGCCTTCTCGCCGAGGGAGAGCTTCAGGCCCGGGTGGATCAGCGACGGGTCGCCGCCGATGACCTCGCGGTTGTCCTGGTAGATCTTCTTCCAGCCGCCGGTGACGTCCTGCTCCTCGGCGATCTTCGCGAGCCAGTCGCCGGCCTTCACCGAATACGTCTTGACGCCCGAGGACTTCGAGACGGTCTTCGCGGCAGCCTGCTCCGTGACCGTCTTCTCGGTCGCCGGAACGGACTGAACTGCCTTTTCCGGAGCGGAAGTCGTGGTCGCGGCATGGGCGCCGGTGGCCCCCATGAGCGGAAGAGCGAGCGCGGCGCCGCCGGTTCCGGCTACGGCCATCGAGCGAGAGAAACGCTGGGACTTCGGGCGGCGGTGCTTACCCTTCGCGGGCATGACGAATTCCTCTCCGGCGCCTGCGAGGTGAGCTGTCGGGTGCGGGCTGGAGATGCCCGGCCGCGCGCTGGTCGCGACTAAACCCCAAGCCCGTTCCGGAGACCGGAACAGGCGTCTTACCTGCGGGTCCCCCGCTCCTGCCGCATACGGGTGGGTGTGTGCGGAGTCCGGTCGGCGGCAGGATTGGGCGTCCGTCCGGATTGGTGGCGAACGTAAGCGAGGAAGACGCAAAGGGACAAGCAGGAGGTTCCACGGATTTGCGTTCCTTGCGAGTCCCTGTGGGAATTCACAGTCACCCTCCGTGAATTCCCCCGGGACTCAACCCCTCAATTCCCCTGCAAAAGCACGCCAATTACGTGAACATGACGAACGACGCACGGTCACGAATATGACGCTGCTCACGTACGCAACTCTCAGGTTCCTTTATTCCAGAGCGAGTTGGAACGAAGGCAGCAATTGGGACAGAGGGATCAGATGCGACGGAGGCGGAGAACCGTCGCATCAAGGTCACCGCGCAGCCCGGTCCGCAGCCCGTGGTGCAACAGGACGGCACCCCGGTGCACTTCGCCCGTTTCGAGGCATTCGTACGATGCCGTCGGGTCGAGCCCGCGCAGCCGGAGCGCCGGCAGCGGCTCGCCGTAGTGCTGCGCCTGGAGCAGGGCGAGGACGACGGTCTCATCGCCGCGCACGTACTGCACGGCACTCAGTCCGCCGCGCGGCGGGCGCAGCCGGTGGAGGTCGCCGTGCTGGACGAGCGGCCGGATCTCCTTGTAGAGGTCCACCCACCGGCGGGCCTCGGCAAGTTCCTCCTCGGTCCACTCCGAGAGGTCGCCGCCCACCCCGAGCACTCCGGCCATGGCGCTCACGAACCGGAAACGCAGGCTGCTGACCCGGTCGTTGAGCTGGGTGTTCGGGCTGTCGGTGACCCAGGCGGCCATCACGCGCGCGGGGTGGATCTGGCTGAAGCCGTGCTGGATGGCGAGCCGGTCGAGCGGGTCGGTGTTGTCCGAGGTCCACACCTGGTCCGTGCGGCTCATGATGCCGAGGTCGATCCGGCCGCCGCCGCCCGAGCACGACTCGAAGGCAACTCCCGGGTGGGCAGCCCGCAACCGGTCGAACAGGGCATACAGGGCGCGCACGTGGTCGACCCAGAGGCGCTGCGGATAGGCGTCACCGGGCCACCCGGCATCCGTGAAGCAGCGGTTGAAGTCCCACTTCACGTAGTCGATCGGCGCACTGGAGAGCAGCCCGTCGAGCTGCTCCCAGAGGTACTCCTGGACGTCCTCGCGGGCCAGGTTGAGGACGAGCTGATTGCGGAACTCCGTCCGCTTTCGCCCCTCTTGGTACTGCACCCAGTCGGGGTGCGCGCGGTACAGGTCGCTGTCCGCGTTGACCATCTCGGGCTCGACCCAGATGCCGAACTGCATGCCCAGCGCGTGGACACGGTCGGCGAGGGGCTTGAGGCCGGCGGGGAAGCGGTCCGGGTTGGGGGTCCAGTCACCGAGCCCGGCACGGTCGCTGGTGCGCTTCCCGAACCAGCCGTCGTCGACCACGAACAGCTCGACCCCGACAGCCGCCGCGCGCCGCGCGAGCGTCTCCTGCTGCTCCTCGGAGATGTCGAACTGCGTGGCCTCCCAGGAGTTGTAGAGCACCGGCCGGTCCTGGTCCGCGTCCGGGATGACATACGTCCGCTGGTAGGCGTGCCAGGTGCGGCTGGCGCCGCCGAACCCGGCGTCGCTCCACAGTCCGGCGAAGACGGGGGTCGTGAAGGACTCCCCCGGCGCCAGGAGCAGCAGCCCGGAGTCGTCGTACCCGGCGCCGCCGGTGATCTGCACGCGCGCGTCCGGGAGTTGGGCCACGGCGATCCGCCAGGACCCCGACCAGCCGAGTGCACAGCCGTAGACCTCGCCGCGCTCCTCGGTCGCGTCGGTGTCGAGGGCGACCCAGGGCAGGTGCTGGTGCCCGGTGTGGCCGCGCCGACTGCCGATGACCTTCTCACCGTAGGTGAGGTCGGAACGCACCAGCCGCGACTCGGCGGCCCACCGCCCGTGCAACTGCGACAGCTGCCACCCCTCACGCTCGGGCAGCGTCCACACGGCGGAGTCGGCGCGCAGCAGCTCCAGCGCCTCGGCCCCGTCGTTGTCCAGCGTCGTCCAGCGCTCTACGACGTCGCCACGCGTCCGGTAGTGCAGCGTGATCGCAAGGCCGGTGTCCCGGAAGCGCAGCCGCAGTTCGTCGCCCTCGGTGTCGTACCGCTCGAAGGTCCATTCCGTGCCGCGGCGCTCTGGCGTGCGCACGGACAGGGCGGGGCGTGCGAAGCGGGGGCCGCCCTCTACGGGGTACTCCTCGCGGCCGTCGAGCGGGGACTCGAAGGAGGAGCCGACGGGCAGCGGGCGGGCGGCGAGTTCCTCGGCGTCGGCGAGTCCGATCGCGGGGCCCCAGTGCAGGTGGAGCAGCTCGTCGTCCTCGGTGAGATGGACGGCGTAGCTGCTCGTGGGGCCCGACAGCACCCACGTACGGCCGTTCTCGGCGATCTCCAGCATCAGGTTCCTCACAGATTCGAACAAGTCCGCTCAAGCGCCAACATCATCAATGGCCGGGGGCCTGTGAGGCAACGCCTGTGGACAACTCATTGCCTCCCGAACCCATGTCGTATCGTCGTGAACGTGCCCGCCGGTGAGCCGCGTCGTCGGGCCGAGTGGGAGGAGTCCTCGTGACGCAGCAGATTCCGTCGACCGAGCCGGAGTTGTCCGGAGTGCGCAATTTCCGGGACGTGGGCGGACTTCCGACGGCGGACGGACGGCGGGTGCGGCACGGGGTGCTGTTCCGCAGCGGCCACCTCGCGCACGCGACGGACGAGGACGCGGTGTTCCTCGCCTCCCTCGGGCTGCACACGATCTTCGACTTCCGCAACGCGTCGGACCAGAAGCTGGAGGGTCCCGACGTCGAGCTGCCCGGCGTGCGCAATGTGAATCTGCCGCTGTCCGACCCGGCGGACGGCTCCGAGTTCTGGAAAATGGTCCGCGACGGCGAGATGGACCAGCTGCGTGAGATTCTCGGCGGCGACAAGGGCGCGAACCGGATGATCGCCTCGTACCGCACGATCGTCACGGAGCGCACCGCCGAGCACTCCCAGGTTCTGCACGCGCTCGCTCAGGACAGTGTTCCCGCGCTGATGCACTGCGCGGCGGGCAAGGACCGCGCGGGCCTGTCGATAGCCGTGACGCTGCTCGCCGTGGGCGTGGAGCGCGAGGCGATCGTGGCCGACTACCTGGAGTCGAACGCGAAGCACCGCCGCTACAAGGTGCGTCGCAGCGGCTCCGCCGCCTCGGCCTACTCCCCCGAGGTGATGGAGCTCCTCAGCCCCCTCTTCGACGCCCGCGCCGAGTATCTGACGGCGGCCTTCGAGACCGTCGAGGAGACCTGGGGCGGTGTGGACGCCTATCTGGAGCAGGGGTTGGGGATCACCCCGGAGACCCGGGAGCTGCTGCGCGAGCGCCTGCTCGACTGAATCGACTGAACTGGCCGCTGCGGCGGGCTACTTGGCGCCCACGGAGAACAGCAGGTAGATGAAGGCCGCGAAAACGTGGCCGACGGCGATGTAGATGATGAGCCGTACCCACAGGGCGCGCGGGAACTTGTCCTCGATGTTGTTGCCGCTCATGGCGTCTCTCCGGTGATCGGGCCCAGGCACAGGGTGGCCGTGGGGCTCTGCAGCAGGGTGTGGACGAACAGGACCTCGACACCGGACTCGTCGGCGGCGGCGAGGCGGTGCGGGGTGAGCGAGTCGAAGTGCGCGCTGTCACCCGGCGCGAGGAGGTGCGCGGTGTCCCCGAGGCGCAGGCGCAGCCGGCCCTTGAGGACGTGCAGCCACTCCTCGCCGGGGTGCACGCGCACGATGTCGCCCTGGGAGCCGTGCGGGATGCGTACGCGCAGCGACTGCATGCCGCGGCCGGGCGCCCCGGCCTGCCAGTACGTCCAGCCGCCCGCGTGGGTCGGTTCCATCTCGGCGGCGCGCACGACGGCGTCCCGGTCGGTGGCCGTCTCGCCGAGCAGATCCGAGACTGTCGTACCGTAGATGCGGGCCAGCGCGAGCAGCATCGGCAGCGAGGGCTGGCGCAGCCCGGTCTCCAGACGGGAGAGATGGGCGGGCGAGAGTCCGGCCGAGCGGGCGGCGACCTCCAGAGTGAGGGAGGCGCGGCGGCGCAGGGCGCGGAGCTGTGGTGCGACGGTGGCCGGCAGGTCGTCGGCAGGTCCGATCTGCGATTCTGGCCCGGTCGGCGATTCCGGGTCGGTCTCGGAAGAGCTCATGCCTCCATTGAGCCGCAGGCTTGCCTCTGCGGCAAATTTCTTGCCACAGAGGCAAAAGCCCACGACCCCGGCGGAAACCCTCTACTGGTTGGCCCCTACCGGTTGGCCACCGCCTGCTTCACGAGCGTCTTGCTGAAGTCCCACATCAGCCCGCCGCCGCTGTGCGCGTCGTCCATCACGGCCGTGAAGGCGTCAACGAACCGGTCCACCTCACGCTCGCCGACGGTCAGCGGCGGGATCAGCTTGATGACCTCCAGATGGTCGCCGGAGACCTGGGTGAGGATCCGGTGCCGCTGGAGCAGCGGTACGACCACCATCTGCGCGAACAGGCCCTTGCGCGCGGCCTGGAGCATGGTCCAACGGCTGCGCAGCTTCAGCGACTTGGGCCTGCCGAACTCGATGCCGATCATCAGGCCCCGGCCGCGCACGTCGGCGAGCAGCTCGTACTTGTCGACCAGCGCGGCGAGCCGGGTCCTCAACTGGTCCCCGGTGGCACGGGCGTTGGCGACGATCTGCTCGTTCTCCATGACCGAGAGCACGGCGAGCCCGGCCGCCATGGCCTGCGCGTTGGACCCGAAGCTCGCCGAGTGGACCAGCACCCGGTCCATGGACGAGTAGACCTTCTTGAAGATCCAGTCCTTGCCGAGGGTCGCGCTGACCGGCACATAACCGCCGGACAGCGCCTTGGCCACGCACACCAGGTCCGGTTCCACGCCCTCCTCGTGCTGGTAGGCGTAGAAGTCGCCGGTGCGGCCGAGACCGGTCTGCACCTCGTCGGCGATGAGCAACGCCTTGTGCCGGTGCAGGAGTTCCTGCGCGGCGCGCAGATAGCCGGGCGGGGCCTCATGGACGCCCTTGCCCTGGATCGGTTCGACGACGAGGGCGGCGACGTCGCCCTTCTTCAACTCCCGCGCCAGGGCGTCGAGATCACCAAGCGGTACGGCCGTGTCCGGCAGCAGCGGGGCGAAGCCGTCCCGGAAGCCGTCCTCGCCGTTGACCGAGAGCGAGCCGGTGGTCAGGCCGTGGAAGGCGTGGTCGCAGTACAGGACGCGTGGCTTCCCGGTGGCGTAGCGGGCGAACTTGAGCGCGGTCTCGACCGCCTCGGTACCGCTGTTGCCGAAGAACACCCGGTCCAAGTGCGGGCTGTGGGTGAGGAGTTGCTCGGCGAGGAGGCCGGGCAGCGGCTGGCAGTCGAAGCGGGTGAGGTCGGCGAGCTGGGCGTCGAGGACGTCGTGCAGTGCCTTGCGGACGACGGGGTGGTGACGGCCCAGGCCCATCACCCCGAACCCGGCGAGCATGTCCAGGTAGTCGTTGCCGTCCGCGTCCCAGAAGTAGGCGCCCTCGCCCCGCTCGTAGACCTTGTCGAAGCCGATGGTGTGCAGCATGCGCGGGAGCTGGTGGTTCAGGTACTTGGCGTGCAGCTCGTAGCGCTCGGCTCCGCGCTCGGCCAAGAGCGCGGTGAGGTCGAACTCCTTGGTCATTCGGGTTTCTCCTTGGCTGTGCCGGCGTTCGCGTCCTTGACCGCCAGGCTTGCGCTGATCCGTCCGGCGACCTCGACGGGTGTGAGGCCGATGTCGGCGAGCACTTCTCCGCGTTTGGCGTGCGCGAGGAACTGCTCCGGGATGCCGAACCGCCTTACGGGGACGTCGACTTCGGCGTCACCCAGGGCCAGCGCCACGGCGGCGCCGACACCCGAGGCACGGCTGTTGTCCTCGACGACGGCCACGAGGCGGTGTTCGGCGGCGAGGCCGGGCAGCGCCGGGTCAACGGGTTTGACCCAACGGGGGTCCACGACCGTGCAGTTGATGCCGCGCGCTTCGAGGAGCTCGGCGGCCTGGAGGCAGACGGGCGCCATGACGCCCACGGCGACGAGCAGCACCTCGGGGGTCTCCGCACCGCGGTGCAGGACGTCGAGGCCGCCCACGCGGTCGATCGCGGGGATCTCCGGTCCGACCGACTCCTTCGGGAAGCGGACGAGGGTCGGCGCGTCGTCGACGGCGACCGCTTCCCGTAGCTGCGCCCGGAGTTGGTCGGCGTCACGCGGAGCGGCGATGCGAAGACCCGGCACGACCTGGAGGATGGACATGTCCCACATGCCGTTGTGTGACGCTCCGTCAACTCCGGTCACCCCAGCGCGGTCCAGGACGAACGTCACCCCGCAGCGGTGCAACGCCACGTCCATCAGGAGTTGGTCGAAGGCACGGTTGAGGAATGTGGCGTAGACGGCGACGACGGGATGCAGACCGCCGGTCGCCAGACCCGCCGCCGACACGGCCGCGTGCTGCTCGGCGATGCCCACGTCCCACACCCGGTCCGGGAACTTCGCGGCGAACTTGCCGAGGCCGACCGGGTGCAGCATGGCCGCCGTGATGGCCACGACGTCGTCGCGTTCCTCCCCGATGCGCAGGATCTCGTCGCCGAACACACTGGTCCAGGAAGGGCCGTTGGAGGGTACGAGGGGTGCGCAGGTGAGCGGGTCCATCACGCCGACGGTGTGGAAGTGGTCCTCCTCGTGGGCGAGGGCGGGTTCGTAGCCGCGGCCCTTCTCCGTGAGGCAGTGGACCAGGACCGGGCCGTGGAAGCGTTTCGCGCGGCGCAGCGCGGACTCGACGGCGCCGATGTCGTGTCCGTCGATCGGGCCGACGTACTTGAGGCCCAGGTCCTCGAACATGCCCTGCGGGGCGAACGCGTCCTTGAAGCCCTTCTTCGCCCCGTGCAACGACTCGTAGAGCGTGTTGCCGACTACCGGGGTGCGCAGCAGGACGTCCTTGCCCCAGGCGAGGACCTTCTCGTAGCTGTCGGTCGTGCGCAGGGCCGCCAGGTGGTTGGCGAGGCCGCCGATGGTGGGCGAGTAGGAGCGTTCGTTGTCGTTGACGACGATGATCAGCGGGCGGTCCTTGGCGGCCGCGATGTTGTTCAGCGCCTCCCAGGCCATGCCGCCGGTGAGCGCGCCGTCGCCGATGACCGCGACGACATGACCCTTCTCCCCCTGCACCTGCCGGGCCTTGGCGAGGCCGTCGGCCCAGCCGAGCGCGGTGGAGGCGTGGCTGTTCTCGATGACGTCGTGCTCGGACTCCTCGCGCGAGGGGTAGCCGGACAGGCCGCCCTTGCCGCGCAGCTTCGAGAAATCCTGACGGCCCGTCAGGATCTTGTGCACATAGCTCTGGTGGCCGGTGTCCCAAAGGATGCGGTCGGTCGGGGACTCGAAGACCCGGTGCAGCGCGATGGTCAGTTCCACCACACCCAGGTTGGGCCCGAGGTGTCCGCCGGTCCTGGCCACCGCATGGACCAGGAACTCCCTTATCTCTTCGGACAGTTCGCCGAGTTCCGCCTCGGACAGCGACTTAAGGTCGCGTGGTTGCCGGATGCTCTCCAGGATCGTCACGTCGGGCCCCCTTCGGTCCGTGCTGTTTCAGCTCACGGTGACGGCCGGCTCCCCCGCCGCGACGCCGTCCTGCTCCATCTGTTCGGCGATCTTCATCGCCTCCTCGATGAGGGTCTCCACGATCTTCGACTCGGGGACGGTCTTGATGACCTCGCCCTTCACGAAGATCTGACCCTTGCCGTTGCCGGAGGCGACCCCGAGGTCCGCCTCCCGCGCCTCACCGGGACCGTTGACGACGCAGCCCATGACCGCGACGCGCAACGGCACCTCCATGCCTTCCAGGCCCGCCGTGACCTCGTCGGCGAGCTTGTAGACGTCCACCTGTGCGCGCCCGCAGGAGGGGCACGACACGATCTCCAGCCGACGCTGCCTGAGGTTCAGCGACTCCAGGATCTGGATGCCGACCTTGACCTCCTCGGCGGGCGGCGCGGACAGCGACACCCTGATCGTGTCGCCGATGCCCTCGCTGAGCAGCGCCCCGAAGGCGACCGCCGACTTGATCGTGCCCTGGAAGGCGGGCCCGGCCTCGGTGACCCCGAGGTGCAGCGGATAGTCGCTCTGCGCGGCGAGCTGCCGGTAGGCGTTGACCATCACCACGGGGTCGTTGTGCTTCACGGAGATCTTGATGTCGTGGAAGCCGTGCTCCTCGAAGAGCGACGCCTCCCACAGGGCCGACTCGACGAGCGCCTCGGGCGTCGCCTTGCCGTACTTCTGGAGCAACCGCCGGTCCAGCGAACCGGCGTTGACCCCGATCCGGATCGGCGTGCCGTGGTCCTTCGCGGCCCGCGCGATCTCCTTGACCTTGTCGTCGAACTGCTTGATGTTGCCGGGATTGACGCGAACTGCCGCGCAGCCGGCCTCGATTGCGGCGAACACGTATTTGGGCTGGAAGTGGATGTCCGCGATCACCGGGATCTGCGACTTGCGGGCGATGGTGGCCAGCGCGTCCGCGTCGTCCTGCGTGGGGCAGGCGACGCGGACGATCTGGCAGCCGGACGCGGTGAGTTCGGCGATCTGCTGGAGGGTGGCGCCGATGTCCGACGTACGGGTCGTGGTCATCGACTGGACCGAGACGGGGGCCCCGCCCCCGACCGCCACCGATCCGACCTCGATGCGTCGCGACACTCGTCGCTCGGCGATCGGCCGGACCGGCATCTCGGGGACGCCCAGGGCTACTGCGGTCATGACGTCAGTCGCGGTTTCCGGCGACGGTCTCGCGCATGGCCCGCAGCGACTCCTTGAGGGAACCCATGGTGGCGAGGACGGCGGTGGGCTCGTAGCCGCAGTGCGCCATGCAGTTGGCGCAGCGCGGGTCCTTGCCGCGGCCGTACTTGTCCCAGTCGGTGTCCTCGATCAGCTCCCGGTACGTGGGCACGTACCCGTCGCTCATCAGGTAGCAGGGGCGCTGCCAGCCGAAGAGCGAGTAGTTCGGGATCGCCCAGGCCGTGCACGGGAAGTCGACCTTGCCCTCCAGGAAGTCCAGGAAGAGCGGGGAGTGGTTGAGCCTCCACTTCCTGCGGTTGCCGCCCGCGAAGGCCTTCTTGAACAGCTCGTGGGTCTGCGCGACGCCCAGGAAGTGCTCCTGGTCGGGCGCCTTCTCGTAGGCGTAGGCGGGCGAGATCATCATCTCGTCGACCTTGATGTCGTCGTTGAGGAAGTTGAGCACCTCGATGATGGTCTGCGGGGTGTCCGTGTTGAAGAAGGTGGAGTTGGTGGTGACCCGGAAGCCGCGCTTCTTGGCCTCCTTCATCGCCTCCACGGCCTCGTCGAACACCCCCTCCTTCGCCACGGACTCGTCGTGCCGCTCGCGCAGCCCGTCGATGTGCACCGCGAAGGCGAAGTACGGCGAGGGCTTGAACTTGTCCAGCTTCTTGCGCAGCAGCATGGCGTTGGTGCAGAGGAAGACGTATTTCTTCTTCGCCACCAACTGCCGCACGATCTCGTCGATCTGAGGGTGCATCAGGGGCTCGCCGCCCGCGATGGACACCATCGGCGCACCGGATTCGAGCACCGCCCCGACGGCCTGCGCCACCGGCATACGCTGCTTGAGCACGCCCGCCGGGTGCTGGATCTTGCCGCAGCCCTCGCACTTCAGATTGCACGCGAAGAGCGGCTCCAGCTCCACGATCAGGGGGAACTTGTCCCGCTTGCGGAGCTTCTGTTCAGCCAAGTATGTAGCGACCTTGATTGTCTGGCGCAGCGGCATGGCCATCTGGCTCACCTCCGAGGGAGCAGCAAAGAACGGTGCCATTCGAAAAAAGCGGGAAGAACGGAACGAAGAACGCGGAAAGCCGATATTCCACCGCGCACCGTGCCGATCCGGACGAGTTCATGTTCAGGAGCGTCCACGACCACCCGTACGGCCGCAACCGGGCGCGCGCCCGTACGCACGGCGCTCAGCAGCGTGGCCGCCGACTCCATGTCGACCGCGATCGCGCCGGTCGCGAGCAGATCCGACCGTTCCTGACCGCGGACGATGTGATCGGAGCCGGTGAGGGGGCCGGTGTGGACGGTGCGTCCGGGCAGGGCCCGCACCAGTTCCTTGACGAGCAGCTCGGTGCCGACGCACGGAACGGTTCCGCGCGCCTGTCTGGTCTCCTCGGCGACCACCAGGTCGCCGGGGTGCATGCCGGGGGCGAGTCCGGCGCAGAAGCCCGTGGCCAGTACGGCGGCCCCGTCCAGCGCCGGGTCGGCGAGGCGCCGGGTGACGGCCTCCTGTGCCGCCTGGGGCCCCATCCCCGTCCTGAGGAAGGTGACCGGCCCGCCGGCGCCGGAGCGGTCGCCCGCGCGCAGGGCGAGGTGCTCGATGCCGAGCGCGCAGGCGATCAGCAGCGGCGGTCCGGCGGGCTGCGGGCTCATCAGCCCCCCTTGGCCGGGGAGAACGAGGTCTGGGAGAACGGTTCTCCGTGCACGAAGCGCCCGAGCGCGGTGAGCGGAAAGACCTGCCGGTAGAGGTGGTAGTTGATGGAGAAGTCCCACGGGAATCCCGTGCCGGTGAAGTAGGGCTCGTCCCAGGACCCGTCCTCCCGCTGGGTCGCCGCGAGCCACTCGATACCGCGTTCTACGGCCTTGGAGTCGCGCTCTCCGGCCGCGAGCAGGGCCATCAGTGCCCAGGCCGTCTGCGAGGCGGTGGAGGCGCCCCGGCCGCTCCATTCCTTGGCGTACTTGTAGGAGCGCAGGTCCTCGCCCCAGCCGCCGTCGTCGTTCTGCACGGTCTCCAGCCAGGTCACCGCGCGCCGGATCGCCGGGTGCGAGCCGGGGATCCCGGCCGCGGCGAGTGCGGGCACCACGGACCCTGTGCCGTATACGTAGTTGACGCCCCAGCGGCCGAACCACGAGCCGTCGGGCTCCTGTTCGGCGAGCAGCCACTCGATGCCGCGCCGGGTGCGCGGGTCGTGGGCGAGGCCCTCGACGGCGAGCATCTCGACGACGTGCGCGGTGACGTCCGCCGACGGCGGGTCGATGACCTCGCCGAAGTCGCAGAACGGCAGCCGGTTGGGGAACGGGCTGGTGTTGTCGACGTCGAAGGCGCCCCAACCGCCGTTCTTGGACTGCATTCCGAGGTTCCAGCGGACCGCGCGTCCGGCGGCCCGGTCGAGTCGCTCCGGGTCGTGATGTCTGACCCGGCGCAGCGCGAGCACGACCTCGGCGGTGTCGTCGATATCGGGGTAGTTGTCGTTGTGGAACTCGAACGCCCAGCCGCCGGGCGGCAGTTGGGGCCGTTTGACCGCCCAGTCGCCGGGGCGGACGATCTCCTCCCCGAGCATCCAGTCGGCGGCCTTGACCAGTTGGGGGTGATCGGCGGGGACGCCCGCGTCGGCGAGCGCGATGGTGGCGAGGCAGGTGTCCCACACCGGGGACTGGCAGGCCTCAATCATCCGGGCCCCGTCCTCGCGCCAGACGGCGAACCGGTCCAGCGACTCAAGTCCCGCGCGCATCACGGGGTGTTCGAGGTCGTAGCCCAGCAGGTGCAGGGCGATCACCGAGTACACGGCCGGCGGCTGGATGCCGCCCCAGCAGCCGTCGTTCTCCTGCCGCTCGATGATCCAGCGCGCGGCCGATTTCATCGCGGAGCCGCGCAGCTTGCGCGGCGCGACCTTGCGGTAGAGGTGCAGCGCCTTGTCGAGCCGCTGGAAGGCGCCGTCCCAACTCGCCACCGGGGCAAGGGGCTTGACCGGGTTCGGGTTGTCCGCGTCGGTGTGCAGTTCGTCGAGCGGGAAGGGCGCGGGTCGCACCGGCCGCTTCGCGGAGACGACGGTGAGCGGCACGATGGTCTGCCGGGCCCAGCATCCGAAGTCGTAGATGTTGAGCGGTACCCAGGTCGGGAAGTACAGGAGTTCTGGCGGGAGTTCGGGCAGGTCGTCCCATTTCCACCAGCCGAACAGCGCGAGCCAGATCCGGGTGAAGACGCGGGCCGAGGCGATACCGCCCCGCTCACGGACCCATGCGGACGCCTTCGCCATGTGCGGGGCGTCCGGCGCGTCACCGGCCAGGCGGAGGGCGACGTACGCCTCGATGGTGGTGGAGAGTTCACCGGGTCCGCCGTAGAAGCTGGCCCAGGTGCCGTCCTCGCGCTGCTCGCCGCGGATGAAGAGTGCGGCGGCCTGCGTCGTCGACTCGTCCCGGATGCCCAGGAACTGACGGAGCAGCAGATCCTCGGCGTCCATCGTGACGTTCGTCTCGAGGTCGCCCTTCCACCAGCCCTGGGCGTCCTGCTGCGAGAGGAGGAAGTCGGTGGCGCGTTGTACGGCGAACGCGGCGGCGTCGTGCACCCCGGCCGCCACGGGGGTGTTGATGTCGGTTTCGCTGGCCGCGGCAACCCGGGGCTGCATGGCCCCGGTGCTTCCGTCGGTCGTCGCTGTCATGGCTTCCCCTTCGTGCAGTGGCATGTCTCTGCTGTGGGTCCGCCGTCGGCCGGTACTCGTTCGTTCGCAGCACCGGCCGGCGACTACGCGAGGGCTATTCGACCGATAGTGATCATCTCTTTCGTACGACGACGAAGTCGGCGAGCGCCGTGAACTGCGCCCGAACCCGGTCGGGCATGTCGATGGCGTCGAGGACCTCGATGGCGATGGTGTGCTGACGGCGTGCCTCTTCGGCGGTCCACTCGCGGCCGCCGGCCTCCTCGATGAGCGCGGCGCGGGCCGCGAACTCCTCCTCGGAGAAGTTCTCGAAGTCGCTGCTCTTGGCGTCGGCGGCGAGGATCTCGCCGAGCCGCTCGGAGGCGGGTCCGCCCGCCGCGAGCGCCGCCACCACGGGCAGGGACTTCTTGCGCTGGCGCAGATCGCTCCAGGTCTGCTTCCCGGTGGACTCCGGGTCGCCCCAGATGCCGAGGAGGTCGTCGACGGCCTGGAAGGCCAGGCCGAGGTGGTAGCCGTACTTCTCCAGGACGTCGGCGGTGCGGTCGTCCGCGCCGCCGAGCACGGCCCCGATGGAGGAGGCGCAGGCGAGCAGGGCGCCGGTCTTGTTGCCCTCCATCTCCAGGCACTCCTCGACGCTGACGCGGTCGCGGTGCTCGTAGGAGATGTCCTGCGCCTGGCCGTCGATGAGGGCGCGGGTCGCGGTGGTGAGACGGCGGGTGGCACGGCCGGCCTCGACGGTGCCGAGCTCCAGCAGCACCTCGTTGGCCAGCGCGAACAGGGCGTCGCCGACGAGGATGGCCTGGGAGGGGCCGTGCACCTTCCAGACGGTGTCGCGGTGCCGGCGCTGTTCGTCGCCGTCCATCAGGTCGTCGTGCAGCAGCGAGAAGTTGTGGACCAGTTCGACGGCGACGGCGCCGGGGATGCCGGTCTCGGGCGAGGCGCCGGTGACCTCCGCGGAGAGCACGGCGAGCGCGGGGCGTACGGCCTTGCCGCCGTCGCCGGCCGCCGGGTTGCCCTCGGCGTCGATCCAGCCGAAGTGGTAGGCGGAAACGGTGTCCATGGGGGGTGCCAGGCGGTCCACGGCCGCCCTCAGTACCGGTGTGGCAAGGGTCCGGCCGCGCTCCAGGAGCGCGGACACGTCCACCGCGTCGGCAGCCGTCTCGGCCGGGGGCACAGTGGGCACAGTCTCTCCTCTTGTCGCGGTACCGGAGGTGCGGGGGCCTGCCGCGTGCTGATCGAGCATCACGCCGCCTCCTCGAACTCGAAGAGGTGGCTGGGGCGGGGCCGGCCCAGGGCGGTGAGTGCGGCGTCCGCCGCGCTCACCCCACTGCGGACCGCACTCTCCATGGTCGCGGGCCACCCTGTGGCGGTCCACGATCCGGCCAGGTACAGGCCGGGGGCCTTGGTGCGGGCGCCGGGCCGCAGCCGTCCGACGCCTGGAGCGGGAGCGAACGTCGCCGTGCGCTCCCTGGTCACGAAGAAGTCCTTCACCTCGGCGCCGCGTGCCCCGGGCAGCAGCCGCTCCAGTTCGGGGAGGTAGCGCTCCCGCAGCGCGGCCACGGGTTCGTCGATCTCGTCGTGTACGGCGGACTGGGACAGCGCCAGGTACTGGCCGTCCTTCAGCCCGGACGCGTCGGTCCGGTCGAACACCCACTGCACGGGGGTGCCCAGCGCCGCGAAGAACGGCCGGGCGAGCACCTTGCGGTCGTAGACGACGTGGACGTTGAGGATCGGCGAGTAGTCCATCGCCAGCAGCCGCTCAGGGGCGTCGAGGGCGCCCTCGGGCAGCAGATCGTGGGCCTCGCGCTGCGGTACGGCGAGGACGACGGCGTCGGCTTCGAGGGTCTCGCCGGGAACCTGAACGGTCCAACGCCCGTTTTCGTCAGTAGAGATGGAGGTGACGCGTGTACGGACTTCGGTGCGCACGCCCGCGGAGTCGAGCGCCTTGCGGGCGAGCCGGTCGTGCAGTTCGCCCAGCGGGACGTGAGCCCAGCCGATGTCGGCCGCGCCCGGGTCGGAGAGCAGACCGGTCTTGAACACCATCGCGGCGAGAGCGAGCGAGGAGTCGCCCGCGACCGCGTTGAGGGTGGCGACCCCCACCAGGTCCCACAGTGCCTCGACGGCACGCGCCGACTGACCGTGCTCGGTCAGCCAGCTGCCGAAGTTCTGGGCGTCCAGGGCCGGATCGGCGAGGTCGAGCGCTTTGAGCGCGAGCGCGGCACGGCCGACTCTGGCGCGCTCGGCGAGCGAGAGATGCGGATAGGTCGCGAGGCTGCGCCCCAGATGCAGGGGCACGGGCAGCGGGTCGCGCCGCAGTCTGCCGAGGCGGCGTCCCTCGGGGCGGTTCACGTCGAGTACGGGCACGTCGAGACGATCCTGCAACGGAGCCAGCGCCGCACCCTCGATGCGGTCGAGGAACCAGCGGTAGGCGGTGCAGCAGCGCAGGTACACGTGCTGGCCGTTGTCGACGGTGAGGTCGCCGCGCTGGAAGGAGAAGGCGAGTCCGCCCAGGCGCGGGCGGCCTTCGAGCAGGGTGACGCGGACTCCGGCGTCGGCGAGCGCGAGCGCGGTGGTGATGCCTGCGAGACCGCCGCCGACCACGACGGCATGCCGTCCGGTCCGTCCCGCCGGTTTGTCCGAGGGCAGCCCTTCGGACCGCGTCCCCTCACTCATCGCGTACTCCCCCCTGCGTACCCGCCGCGGCAGGTCGTTGCAGTCAGGGACGCCGCTTCGCACCGGAGGGTTGCGTGCCGCATTTCTCCGGTGACATCACCTTGGCCCACTTTGTCCATCAGGTGCGCCTCCTGAGGGTCCGCCGCGTGACGTGCCGGGCGTCCAGACCGGACAGGCCGCGTACCGCGACGTAGGCCTTCTCGCGGCCGGGCAGGGAGACGCGGCCGCGCAGGACGGCCTCCGGCTCGCGCTCGATGCGGTCCAGCAGCCGGCGGTAGATGCCGGCCATGGCGGCGACACAGGCGCCGCTGCGGCGGTCGAGCATGGGGAGCAGCCGGTAGCCCTCGGCGAAAAGAGTGCGGGCCCGGCGCACCTCGAAGTGCACGAGACCCGCGAAGTCGGAGCCCTCCGGCGGGGTCGGCCCGTTGAACCCGGCCGAGCACCCGAATTTCGCGAGGTCGTCGGCGGGCAGATAGGTACGGCCGTCCTCGGCGTCCTCGCGGACGTCTCTCAGGATGTTGGTGAGCTGGAGCGCGAGCCCCAGCGTGTCGGCGTACTCCGAGGCGCGCTCGACACCGCGCGCCCCCGCCTCCGTCCCGAACACGCCGAGCGAGAGCCGCCCGATCGCACCCGCGACACACCGGCAGTAGACCTTCAGGTCGTCCCAGGTCTCGTAGGTCTCGCCGCGTACGTCCATCAGGACGCCGTCGATCAGCTCGTCCAGGCCGTCGAGCGGGACCGGGAAGGCCTCGGCCGTGTGCGCGAGGGCGACCGCGACAGGGTCGGTGTCGTCCTCCTCGACCTTGCCCTCGCGAACCCGGGTGAGCAGCGCCCGGGTGTCCTCGAGGCGTGCCGACTTCACGTCGGTCGGCAGTGCGCCGTCGCCGATGTCGTCGACGCGCCGGGAGAACGCGTACAGCGCCGACATCGCGCGGCGCTTGGGCGTCGGCAGCAGTCTGATGCCGTACGCGAAGTTACGTGCCTGCTGTCCGGTGACGGCCTCGCAGTAGCTGTAGGCGGCGAGTACCGGTGCGGACATGTGCGGTGCAGACTCCACGCTGCGGATCACCCCTCTCCTCGCAGAGTCACGCCCACCTCACGCAGCAACTGGATCTTGCCGGGCTTGGGCGGGCCGGGAAGTACGTCGTATTCAGCGGCGACGATCGCTCGGATCGCCGCCCTTCCCCCCGCCACGAACCCCGCGAGCAGCAGCTTCAACCTGCCGTGGACGCTACCCACCAGGGGGGCGCCTTCATTCAGGAGATCGCGGGCGCGTTCTGCTTCGTATGCAACCAGTGCGCGCACCGATGCGCCCGCGGAGGGCGTGGCGAGATCCGCTTCCTGGACGTGAAAGCGCTTCATGTCCTGGGCGGGCAGGTAGATGCGGTCGCGGCCGAGGTCCTCGGCGACGTCCTGCAGGTGTTCGACGATCTGAAGTGCGGTACAGATCGCGTCGGACAGCCGGACCCGCTCGGGGGTCTCGGTGCCGGTGACGCCGAGGACCAGGCGGCCGACCGGGTTCGCGGACAGCTCGCAGTAGGCGACGAGATCGTCGTAGGTCTCGTAGCGCGTGACGAGCTGGTCCTGGCGGTTCGCGGCGATCAGGCCGAGGAAGGGCTCGGGGGTCAGCGCGCGGCGGCGGACGGTCGGCTGGAGGCGGCGCAGCAGAGGGTGGCCCGGGGTGCCGTCGAAGACGCGGTGCAGATCGGCCTCGAAGGCGTCGAGGAGGAGCAGGCGGTTCTCGGCGTCCGCGGGCGACACGCCGAGCAGGCGGGCGTCGGCGCCGCCGGGGGCCAGGTCGCCGTCGCCGATGTCGTCGACGAGGCGGGCGAATCCGTACACCGCCATGAGATCGGTGCGCCAGGCCTTGGGCAGGAAGAAGGGCGCCACGGGGAAGTTCTCACCCGCGGCCTTGTCGAGTGTGCCGCGCTCCGGATCGCCGGCGGCGGTGCCGCTTCCCGTCACCGTTCACTGCCAGGGGCGGGGACGGCGCATGCTTCGGTGAGCTGGGGAGTTTCCGTAGCCATTGCCGTCACATCTCCCGTTCTACACTGCCGACCCAATACGCACTATTTCGGACACGCCGCTCAGTCGTCCGCACAGATACCCGCAGAAGGGTGTCGCGCATTATCGCCCCACTTGCCGCTATTCGGCACCGGTACAGCTTACGTTGTACAACGCAGCGAGCTTCCTCGGGGTGTCCTGCACATCACAACAACACACCGATTGGCGTCAAGATTCCTTGGGCCGGGCCGAGTTGACGTTTCCTTTGCAGACGCGGGGCCCCGCCGGAACAGTTCCGGCGGGGCCCTGTGAAGCGTTCTGGGCTTTTGCGCCCGTATGCGGGTGGACTACTTGCCCGTGAACTTCTCGTACTCCTTGAGAACCTCGTCGGTCGGGCCGTCCATCCGCAGTTCGCCGCGTTCCAGCCACAGCACCCGGTCACAGGTGTCGCGGATCGACTTGTTGTTGTGACTGACGAGAAACACCGTGCCCGCGGACTTGCGCAGCTCACGGATGCGCTCCTCGGAGCGGACCTGGAACTTGCGGTCGCCGGTGGCCAGCGCCTCGTCGATCATCAGGACGTCGTGGTCCTTCGCCGCCGCGATGGAGAAGCGCAGCCGGGCCGCCATGCCGGAGGAGTAGGTGCGCATCGGGAGGGTGATGAAGTCGCCCTTCTCGTTGATGCCGGAGAAGTCGACGATGTCCTGGTAGCGCTCCCTGACCTGCTCGCGGCTCATGCCCATGGCGAGTCCGCCCAGGATGACGTTGCGCTCGCCGGTGAGGTCGTTCATCAGGGCCGCGTTCACGCCCAGCAGCGAGGGCTGGCCGTTGGTGTAGACGCGGCCCTTCTCGGCCGGGAGCAGGCCGGCGATGGCGCGCAGCAGGGTCGACTTGCCGGAGCCGTTCGAGCCGATCAGGCCGACGGCCTCGCCGCGGTAGGCGACGAAGGAGACGCCCCTGACGGCGTGCACCTTGCGCACCCCGCGCTCCTCGCCGCGCTTGACTATGCGGCTGAGGGCGGAGGTGGCGCTGCCCTTGCCGGTCTTGGCGCCGTGCACGCGGTAGACGATGTGCAACTCGTCCGCGATGACGGTGGGGACCAGATCCCGGGGGGTCTGGTCGACGTTCTGCTCAGCCACGGCCGTACCGCTCCTCCGCCTGCCAGAAATACACGAAGCCGCCGACGGACAGGACCACGGCCCAGAAGGCGGCGATGGCCCAGACGTGCGGCGGCAGGTTCGAGGAGCCGTAGCCGTCGATGATCGCGAAGCGCATCAGGTCCATGTAGACGGCGGCCGGGTTCACCTGAAGCACGCGGATGAACACCTCGGAGCGGCCCTCCATCATCGTGCTGATGGAGAACATGACGCCCGACGCGTACATCCAGGTGCGCAGGATGAACGGCATCAGCTGGGCGAGGTCCGGGGTCTTGGCGCCCATCCGCGCCACGATCAGCGCGAGCCCGGTGTTGAAGAGGAACTGAAGCACCAGGACCGGGAGGATCAGCAGCCAGGACATGCCGGGGTAGCTGCCGAAGCCGACGACGATGATGAACAGCACGACCATCGAGAACAGCAGCTGCTGGAGCTGCTGGAGCGCGAAGGAGATCGGCAGCGAGGCGCGCGGGAAGTGCAGCGCGCGCACCAGGCCGAGGTTGCCGGAGATCGCGCGGACGCCCGCCATGACCGAGCTCTGCGTGAAGGTGAACACGAACACGCCCGTGACCAGGAACGGGATGTACACGTCCCGGGGCATGCCGCGGCTGGCCTTCAGGATGACGCCGAAGATGAAGAAGTACACGGCCGCGTTCAGCAGCGGCGTGGCCACCTGCCACAGCTGGCCGAGCTTCGCCTGGCTGTACTGGGCCGTCAGCTTCGCCTGGGAGAAGGCGAGGATGAAGTGACGGCGTCCCCAGAGCTGGCGGACGTACTCGGCGAGTCCGGGGCGGGCACCGCTCACCGTCAGCCCGTACTTGGCGGACAGTTGTGCCGCCGTGAGGCCTTCGTCGGGCGACGGACGCGGGCTCACCGCGACTCCGCCGTCATGCGTTGTCTCACTCAAGGGTGGATGCCTTCATCTTCGGATTCGTCTTACGACTGTCTTGCGTTCGTCTTACGGAATTGTGCTACAGGACGCGACACGTATCCGCCGCGGGATACGTTCCGAGGGGCCGTCCGCGCGCCCGGCACGCGGTGACGCGCCCCGAGCTTGTCAGATGACCGGAGGACGGCCCAGTCGAGTCAGGCGCCACACCGTACGCCACCTCATGGGCCGGCGCGGTCCGCACGGAGTGGTCCAGCCCTCCTTGAACCCGCCGAACCAGGCCTGAAGCGCCGGGCGCGAGGGGCGGCGCAGGAGGGTGAGCAGCAGCCACACGCCGAGGTAGACGGGGACGAGAGGTGCGGGGAGGTTGCGGCGGGCCAGCCAGACCCGGTTGCGGGCGACCATCCGGTGGTAGACCGCGTGCCGTGAAGGCGCGGTGGTCGGGTGGTACAGCACCATGTCGGACCGGTAGTCGATCATCCAGCCCGCGTCGAGGGCCCGCCAGGCGAGGTCGGTCTCCTCGTGGGCGTAGAAGAACTCGTCCGGGAGTGCGCCGACCTCGGCGAAGACCTTCGTGCGGACGGCGTTGGCGCCGCCGAGGAAGGTGGTGACCCGGGAGGAGCGCATCGGGTCGGAGGCCCTCAGCCGCGGGACGTGCCGGCGCTGGGTGACGCCGGTGTCCGGGTCGGCGATGCGGAAGCTGATGATGCCGAGTGCGGGGTCGGCGGCGAAGGCCTGCCGGCACAGCTCGGCGGTGTCGTGCTGGGCGAGGAGCCCGTCGTCGTCGAGGAACATCACTATGTCGACATCGCGACCGCCCGGTCCGAAGGCGTCCAGGCCGATGTTGCGGCCGCCGGGGATGCCCAGGTTCTCGGGCAGTTCGACGGTCCGGACGCCCGCGGGGACGTCCGGGACGGGCGAGCCGTTGCCGACGACGACCGCCTCGACCCGGTCGCCGTCCTGCTTGGCGACCGAGTCGAGCAACGCCCGTAGTTCGTCGGGGCGGTTGCCCATGGTGATGATCACCGCGCCGACCTTCATGCCGCTCACTTCAGCCTGCTCGACGCGAGGATCGACACCAGGTGCAGCAGGGTCTGGAGCAGCGCGATGCCGGCCAGTACGGCGACGCCGAGCCGCGAGAAGTAAAGGTCGCCGCGGACCTGGTCCACGATCGCGAGGACCAGGATCAGCAGGGTCGCCTCGATGCCGAGGATGAGCCGGTGGAACTTGAAGGCGGCGGCGGCCCGGCGGGCCAGCGCCATGCCGGAGGACCGCATCTCGGCCGCGGCCTCCTGGACCGGTGCCTTGCCGGTCTGGTGCCGGGCGACGCCGACCAGGTCCGTCTCGGCCTTGATGAGGATCGCGCCGAGCGCGGCCAGCGTGCCGAGGAAGGCCCACAGCCAGTCGATACGGCCGCTGCCGAACAGGTCGGCGGCGCGCAGCCCGAAGCCGACGAGCACAGCGGCGTCGGTCAGGTAGGCACCGACCCGGTCGAGGTAGACCCCGGCGAGGGAGTACTGCTTGCGCCAGCGGGCGATCTCGCCGTCGACGCAGTCCAGCAGCAGATACATCTGGACGCACACGACGCCGAGGACGGCGCCCGTGATCCCCGGCACCAGCAGCGCCGGGGCGGCGAGCACGCCGAAGACGGTCATCAGGTACGTGAGCTGGTTGGGCGAGACCCTGGTGTTCACCAGGTAGCGGTCCACCCGCAGGGACACCTCACGCATGTAGAGGCGTCCCATCCAGTGCTCACCGCTGCGCCGGTCCTTCACCCCTGCGGGGTGGACGACGGGACGGAGTTCAGCTACCGATGGCCTTGACATAGTCGGCGTAGATGTCCTTGATCTGGTCGGTTTTCAGGTCGAGGTGTTCGAGGATGGTGTAGCGGCCGGGGCGGGTCTCCGGAGCGAACTCCACGGCGCGGACGAACTCGTCCACCGTGAAGCCGATCTCCTCGGGCAGCACCGGCAGTCCGTGCCGACGCAACACCTCGGCCATGTACACCGATTCCTCGTGGGCTCCGCGCAGGTACATCGCGAAGGCCGCGCCCAGTCCGCACTGCTCGCCGTGGGCGGCCGCGCGTTTGGGGAAGAGCAGGTCGAAGGCGTGGTTGATCTCGTGGCACGCGCCGGAGGACGGGCGGGAGTCACCCGACACCGACATGGCGATACCGCTGAGGACGAGCGCCTCGGCGAGCACCTGGAGGAAGGCGTTGTCGCCGACTCCGCCCGGGTGCCGCAGTACGGCCTCGCCCGCCTGCCGGGCCATAGCCGCGGCAAGACCGTCGATCTTCTCGCCGTTGACACGGTTGGCGAGCTCCCAGTCCGCGATCGCGGAGATGTTGGAGATCGCGTCACCGATGCCCGCCCGCACGAAGCGGACCGGTGCCTCACGGATGACGTCCAGGTCGATGACGACCGCGATGGGGTTCGGCACGCCGTAGGAGCCGCGGCCCGCGTCGTTGTCGAGGGTGGCGACGGGCGAGCACAGGCCGTCGTGCGCGAGGTTCGTCGGTACGGCGACCAGGGGCAGGCCGATGCGCGCCGCGGCGAACTTGGCGCAGTCGATGATCTTGCCGCCGCCGAGGCCCACGACCGCGTCGTAGTGACCGGCCTTCATCTCGCCGGCCAGCTCGATCGCGTCGTCGAGGGTGCCGCCGCCGACCTCGTACCAGGTGGCGCCGGGCAGGCTCGGTTCGAGGCGCGCGCGCAGCCGGGCACCGGAGCCGCCGCTGACCGCGACGGCGAGCCGGCCGGAGTGCGAGATGCGCTGGTCGGCGAGGACGCAGGCCAGGTCGTCGAGGGCACCCGGGCGGATGTCGACGACGACGGGCGAGGGAATCAGCCGGGTCAGTACAGGCACGCGATCTCCCGACCCTTGGCCAGATCGTCGTGGTTGTCGATCTCGACCCACTTGACGTCGCCGATCGGGGCCACGTCGATCCGGAAGCCGCGGTTGACCAGTTCCTGGTAGCCGTGCTCGTAGAACTGCTGCGGGTCGGTCTCCCACACGGTCTTGAGCGCGTCGGCCAGCTCGAGGGTGGCGTCGCCCTCGATGAGGGTGACGCCGATGTACTCGCCGGTGGCCTCGGCGGGGTCCATCAGCTTGGTGATCTTCGTCATGCCCTTGGCGGGGTCGACGACGACCTTCATCTCCTCGTCCGCGAGGGACTTGACGGTGTCGAGGGCGAGGATGATCTTCTTGCCCTCGCCGCGCGCCGCGAGCAGCGTCCGCTCGACGGAGACCGGGTGGACGGTGTCGCCGTTGGCGAGGATCACGCCGTCCTTGAGGGCGTCACGTCCGCACCACAGGGAGTAGGCGTTGTTCCACTCCTCGGCCTTGTCGTTGTCGATGAGGGTGAGCTTGAGGCCGTACTTCGCCTCAAGGGCCGCCTTGCGCTCGTACACGGCTTCCTTGCGGTAGCCGACGATGATCGCGACCTCGGTCAGACCGATCTCGGCGAAGTTGCCGAGGGTGAGGTCCAGGACCGTCGGTTCGCCCTCTATGCCCGCGGGCCCCACCGGCACCAGAGCCTTGGGAAGGCTGTCGGTGTAGGGGCGCAGACGCCGTCCGGCGCCGGCCGCCAGCACGAGGCCGATCATGCGGGTTCTCCTTCATCGTGTACGGCGGGCGCCCCTGCGGACACCCAGAAGCGGATGCTCTCGAAGAGCACCAGCAAGGCCACGGCCACGGCGAGGGCCGTGAGCGCGACCGTGAACTGCGACGCGGTGAGCGCGGCGGCGAGAACGGTGACGAGCAGCGTCCGCCCCTCGTGGCCCCCGATGGCGCGCACCAGCCAGGCCGGGGACGCCCCGGCGTCGCCGCGGATGCGGTACACCGTGTCGTAGTGATGGTAGGCGACGGCGGCCACCAGGCCGAAAGCCGCCGGAAGCGCTCCGTTCACCTCCGCCTGGGCCGCGAGGATCAGGACCGTGCAGTACTCGGCCGCCCGGAAGAGCGGGGGGACCAGCCAGTCGAGGGAACCCTTGAGTGGGCGGGAGACGGCTTCGGAGGACAGCAGGACGTAGACGGCGGCGCACACGACGAGCGTCAGACCGGGCCCGTCGAACCAGTCCGCGAGAAGCAGACCGGCAGTCCCCGTCAAGGCCCAGAAGAGCGCCGGGATCCGGGACACACCGGGCAGCACGCGGGCGAGCAGCTGGGCGAACGGCCCGCTGTCCGCGAGGTCCGCCAGTGCCTGTGCCGCCCGGTCCGTCCGCTTCGCCTTGCGGGTCAGTGAGCGCAGCACCCGGCCCGCCGTCGTGTACGTCGCCGCGAAGGCGCAGCCGACGAGGAGGACGTAGAAGGTGATCCGGGGGGTCGTCGCGGCCGTGAGGACGGCGATCATCGCCCATCGTTCGCCGATGGGCAGGACTATCATCCGGCGCACCCAGACCGTCCAGCCGACGCTGTCGAGCTTGTCGGAGAGGGCCGCGGTGGGGCTGGTGTTGGCGGTGGCGTCGTGGTTGGCCTCGTTGAACGAGAAGTCCACGACGTGCCGGCAGGTCTGGAGGATCATCGCGCCGAGCGCGAGCGCCCACACGTCGTCGCCGCCCCGGGCCGCGCCCAGTGCGAGGCCGGCGTAGTAGGCGTACTCCTTGGCGCGGTCGAAGGTGGCGTCGAGCCAGGCGCCGAGCGTCGAGTACTTCAGGGCGTAGCGGGCGATCTGTCCGTCGACGCAGTCGAGGACGAAGGAGAGGAGGAGCAGTACTCCGGCGACGACGTAGCCGCCGCGGGTGCCGGTGGCCGCGCTGCCCGCCGCGATCAGCGCGGTGAGCAGGGAGGCGGTGGTGACCTGGTTCGGGGTGAGGCCGCGGCGGGCGCACCAGCGCGCGATGTAGCGGGAGTACGGGCTGATGAAGTGGGTGGTGAAGAAGCCGTCGCGGGACTTCACGGCCGACTTCAGGCGTACGGCCTCGTCGTCGACGGCGGCCACGGCCTGACGTGCCTCGTTGCGGGCCTGCGGGTCAACGGGGACGGTGGCGACGAGGCTGCCCAGCTCGGGGCGGTGCACGCCGCAGCCGTCGGTGTCGAGGGCTGCGACGATGCGGTCGGCGAGGTTGTCGAGGAGGGTCGTGCCGGTGCTCGCCGAGTTCTCGCGGGCGACCGCGCGGGTCAGTGCCTGGCGGCCGGCGGGCTGGGCGGTGACGGCGCCCGGTACCGCGGCGAGCGGGAAGCGGGGGTCGGTGAGGCCGAGGCGCAGCGCGTGCGGGTGGCCCACGAAGCGGGCGTCCACGACGGCCACTCGCTGGTCACCGGGGACGGCCGCGAGGAGCGTCTCCGCCTCCGTGGCGTCGGCGGCGGTCCGGACGTCGAAGCCGAGCGACCGCAGATCGGTCTCGATCGACGATCCGGGGACCGGCTGACCGGTGAGGATGGCGGTCGACAACCGAACTCACTCCCTGGGTGCCGACGCTCGGGCGCCGGTCATGTGCATGGTGGTGGCGCCCTACGGGTGGCACCCGGGCGGCATGTCGGCAGAGGCTATCGGATGCTCTCAAGCCCGTGTTCACCGGCCGTTCATGGCCTGATCAACACGGTCTGACAACGCCTCCGCCGAGATCATCATCGGGGATTCGGGGCCCGGCCGACAAACCGCACCCCTCAGACCGGGCATCGCGGGACATTGCGGAGGCCCTCTCCGTATCGGCATAGGGTGAATGCCCATGACATGGCTGATCACCGGCGGAGCCGGATACATCGGGGCCCATGTGGCGCGGGCGATGGCGGACGCCGGGGAACGTGTCGTCGCCCTCGACGACCTCTCGTCGGGAAACCCCTCACGCCTCCCGGCGACCGTGCCGCTCGTGCACGGCTCCTCCCTGGACGGCGATCTCCTGAAGCGGGTGTTCGCCGAGCACGAGGTGACCGGGGTCGTGCATCTCGCGGCGCGCAAGCAGGTCGCCGAGTCCGTGGCGCAGCCGACGCGCTACTACCGGGAGAACGTGGGCGGCCTCGCGACCCTCCTGGACGCGGTCGCCGGCGCGGGCATCGAGCGGTTCGTGTTCTCGTCCTCGGCGGCGGTCTACGGCGATCCGGGCGTCGACCTGATCACGGAGGACACCCCGTGCGCGCCGGTGAACCCGTACGGCGGGACCAAGCTCACCGGTGAGTGGCTGGTCCGGGCGGCGGGCGCGGCGCACGGCATCGACACGGTGTGCCTGCGCTACTTCAACGTGGCGGGCGCCGCCGCCCCCGAACTGGCCGACACCGGCGTCTTCAACATCGTCCCGATGGTCTTCGACCGGCTCACCCGCGACGAGGCCCCGCGGATCTTCGGCGACGACTATCCGACCCCGGACGGCACCTGCATCCGCGACTACATCCATGTCGCCGACCTCGCCGAGGCGCACCTGGCGGCGGCCCGGCGGCTGTCCGACGGCGGCGCGAGCGGCGACCTGACGGTCAACATCGGCCGTGGGCAAGGTGTTTCGGTGCGCGAGCTGGTCACGGTGATCGGTGAGGTCACCGGGGACCGGCGGCCGGCCGTCGTCGAGGGGCGGCGTCCCGGGGACGCGCCGCGCGCGGTCGCCTCCGCCGAGCGAGCCGCCGCGGAACTGGGGTGGACGGCTCGGCGCGGGGTGCGGGAGATGGTCGAGTCGGCGTGGCAAGGCTGGCGGCTGCACCACGCCAGGTGAACTTAGGCTGCCCTGACCTGCGAATTGTTTGCGCAGGTCAGGGCACATGACAACGGTGTTCAGTGCCGCGTTGCCCGATACCCCCCACCCGTAGTTCACTGTGATCCCGGGCAGTAATCAGGAGGGCGGCTTCTCATGGGGGCAGGGCACGACCACGGGCATTCTCACGGCGCTCCCGCCACCGGTACGGCGACGGCCGCGTACCGGGGCAGGCTGCGGGTCGCGCTGGGGATCACGATCACCGTGATGGTGGTCGAGGTCGTCGGCGGGCTGCTCGCGGACTCCCTCGCGCTCATCGCGGACGCGGCCCACATGGCGACGGACGCGCTGGGCCTCGGCATGGCGCTGCTCGCGATCCACTTCGCGAACCGCCCGGCGACCGGCAACCGCACCTTCGGCTACGCCCGCGCGGAGATCCTCGCCGCGCTCGCCAACTGTCTGCTGCTGCTCGGCGTCGGCGGATACGTCCTGTACGAGGCGGTCCAGCGGTTCGTCACGCCGGCCGACACCGAGGGCGGGCTGACCATCGTGTTCGGTCTGATCGGCCTGGTCGCGAACATGATCTCCCTCACGCTGCTGGTGCGCGGCCAGAAGGAGAGCCTGAACGTGCGGGGCGCCTTCCTGGAGGTCGCCGCGGACGCGCTGGGCTCCCTCGCGGTGATCATCGCTGCCGTGGTGATCCTGACCACGGGCTGGCAGGCGGCCGACCCGATCGCCTCGCTCGCCATCGGCCTGATGATCGTGCCGCGCACCCTGAAGCTGCTGCGCGAGACCCTCGACGTGCTGCTGGAGTCGGCCCCCAAGGACGTCGACATGCAGGACGTGCGCGCCCACATCCTGGCCCTGGACGGGGTCGAGGACGTCCACGATCTGCACGCGTGGACGATCACCTCGGGCATGCCGGTGCTCTCCGCGCACGTGGTCGTCCGCTCGGACGTGCTGAACGCCATCGGCAACGAGAAGATCCTCCACGAACTCCAGGGCTGCCTCGGCGACCACTTCGACGTGGAGCACTGCACCTTCCAGCTGGAGCCCGGCGGGCACGCGGAGCACGAGGCGAAGCTCTGTCACTGACGGCTGACCGGAGCCGACGGAATCTGAGGGAGATCGACCGGTCAGGACGGAACGCAACCGTCCGGCGCACACCCATGTCCACACTCGCGCGGCCCCGCCCCCGGACGGTTCCGCCGTCGCCGCGCCGGGCACGATGAACTGCCGGGAGTGCCGGATCCGTACGGCAGACTTGGCTCGAGGACCGATGTGAAGGATGGGTATGCCGACCACACCTGCCACCGCGACGCACAACTCGTCGAACGGCACCGCTGACGCGATCTTGCTCGAACTGGTCGACGAGAGCGGCGTGACGATCGGCACCGCCGAGAAGCTCACCGCCCATCAGCCGCCGGGGCAGCTGCACCGCGCCTTCTCGGTCTTCCTCTTCGACGAGCAGGGCCGGCTGCTGCTCCAGCAGCGGGCGCTCGGCAAGTACCACTCCCCCGGTGTCTGGTCCAACACCTGCTGCGGTCACCCCTACCCGGGCGAGGCGCCCTTCGCGGCGGCGGCCCGGCGGACGTACGAGGAGCTGGGGGTGTCCCCGACGCTGCTCGCCGAGGCGGGCACGGTGCGTTACAACCACCCGGACCCGGACTCGGGCCTGGTGGAGCAGGAGTACAACCACCTCTTCGTCGGCATGGTGCAGTCGCCGCTGCGGCCGGACCCGGAGGAGGTGGGCACGACCGCGTTCGTGACCCCCGCCGAGCTGACGGAGCGGCACGCGAAGGACACCTTCTCGTCCTGGTTCATGACGGTGCTGGACGCGGCCCGTCCGGCGGTCAGGGAGCTGACGGGCCCGTCCGCGGGCTGGTGACCTCCTCCGCTACGGCACCTGTGCGGGCTTGAGCGGCAGGGCGGCCCAAATCACCTTGCCGCCGCTCGCCGTGTGCTCGACGTCGCAGACACCGCCCGCCTCCCGGGTCACCTCGCGCACCAGGAGGAGTCCCCGGCCGCCGGTCTCGTCGTGGTCGGCCACCAGGGCGGTCGGGCGGTAGGGGTGGTTGTCCTCGACGGACACCCGCACCCACTCGGCGCCGACGGCGACCTCCACGGCGAGCGTCGGCGACAGCAGCACCGCGTGCCGGACGACGTTGGTGACCAGCTCGGAGACGATCAGCAACAGCCCCTGCAACAGGTCGTCCGAGAGGGGCACGCCCTGCCGGAAGAGCAGGTCCCGTACGGCGTGTCGCGCCTGCGGGACGGAGGCGTCGACGGCGGAGGCGGTGAACCGCCAGACTCCCTCGTACGGCAGCGGATCCGGCGGGGCGGGGGCAGTAACGGGATCCGGGGAATCGTCTCTGCCGCCTTCTGGGCGTGGGCCTGACCCACGCCCGTGGTTCTCCATCGTCCGGTCGCCACCCTTGCGCTCGATTGTCACCACCCCACGAGTGTTGGCAACGACCCGCGCCACCCCGGATGACTGAACAGAAGTCAGCAGTTATCGGACGCTTTCCGATCGTTGCCGCACGGCCCGGTCGACAGTGGGATCGCCCCTGTTCCCCTTGTGCCGACTTCGCGAACTCTTCGGGTTGTACGTAGCATCCGGCCCATGGAGCCCCGCCTGCTGCACGACGTCGCCGACTCGGTCGCCACCGTCGTCGTCCACCACCCCGGCAAGCGCAACGCGATGACCGCCGGGATGTGGCGCTCGCTGCCGCCGCTGCTCGACACCCTGGCCGCCGATCCGACCGTACGGGCGCTCGTGCTGACCGGTGAGGGCGGGACGTTCTGTGCCGGGGCCGACATCTCGACGCTGCGGGGGTCGGCGGGTGAGGCGCAGAGGCTGGCGGTGCTCGCGGAGGAGGCGCTCGCGGCGTTCCCGAAGCCGACGTTGGCGGCGATCCGGGGGCATTGCGTGGGCGGCGGGGCGCAGTTGGCGGCGGCCTGTGATCTGCGGTTCGCCGAGGAGGGCGCGCTGTTCGGGGTGACTCCGGCGAAGCTCGGGATCGTGTATCCGGCGTCCGCCACCCGGCGGTTGGTGTCGCTGGTGGGTCCGGGCGCCGCCAAGTACCTGTTGTTCTCGGGCGAGTTGATCGACGCGGAGCGGGCGCTGCGCACCGGGTTCGTCGACGAGCTGCTGCCCGGGGGTGAACTCGCCAAGCGGGTCGCGGAGTTCACCCGGGTGCTGGTCTCCCGCTCGCAGTTGACGCAGGCGGCGGCGAAGGAGTTCGCCAACGGCCGTACGGACAGGGACGGTTACTGGGCGGAGCAGGTACGCGGCAGTGGCGACACCGCGGAGGGCGTCGCCGCGTTCCTGGAGCGCCGCGCGCCGCGCTTCACCTGGACCGCGTCGGGGACTGCTTCAGGGACTACGTCAGGATGAAGCGGCTGCTCGCGCGGAACCTCTCGACAAGGTGCGCGGGCGCCTTCTCCGGGGACCCCGCGTCGTAGGGCGGTTGCGGATCGTACTCGGTCAACAGCTGTACGGCCTGGGCGTGTTCGTCGCCCGCGATCCGGCCGAGCAGGGTGAGGCCCATGTCGATGCCGGAGGAGACGCCGGCCGCGGTGACGTACTTGCCGTCGGTCACCACCCGCTCCCCCGTGGCCTCGACGCCGAACTGCTTCAGGTGGTCCAGGGCGAGCCAGTGGGAGGTCGCGCGACGGCCCCGGAGGAGTCCGGCGGCGGCCAGGAGCAGGGAGCCCGTGCACACCGAGGTCGTCCAGGTGGTGGTGGCGTCGGCGGTGCGCAGCCAGTCCAGGAGGGTCTCGTTCTCCATCTGCGGGGTCTGGCCGGGGCCGCCCGGGACGACCATGATGTCGGGGTTCGGTACGTCGGCGAGGGTGCGGTCGGCTACGAGTGCCAGGTTTCCGGTTTCGTTGCGGACGGGGCCGGTCCGTTCGGCGACGAACACGGTTTCCGAGTCGGGGAGGCGGCCGAGGGTCTCGTAGGGGCCTACGGCGTCCAGGGCGGTGAAGCGGTCGAAGAGGACGATGACGATCTGCATCGGGGCCTTTCGTGTTCGGCGGATGTTGGATGCGGTTCAGGTGGTTCGTTCACTGCGGGTCGGTGGGGGCTGGTCGCGCAGTTCCCCGCGCCCCTGAAGGGGCGCTTTCCGCGTCCGG
>NZ_JBLTJC010000061.1:0-39295 GCF_048158785.1 Streptomyces colwelliae
GCGCCAAGACATCTCCGGCACCCCGCTGAAGCGCACCACGAGCGGGTCGGTGGCCAGGCCGCGGGAGACGTTGAGCACCACGCCGTAGGTGACCCAGGCAAGGCTGAACACGCCGAACGCGGTCACCGGGTGGCGGGGCGGGGGTCGGCGCCCGCTACGCGAGGTTGGAGCAGGAGCGAACCGGCGGCGGTGGTCAGGGCGACGGCGGTGATCAGAACGGGTCTCGGGGGGACGGCTCTGGCAATGGTGCGCACGCGTACCTCCTCTTTGGTTCCAGAGATCGGTACGGCGAGCCGCACCTTTTCGACTCAACGGTGAACAGGAAGTTGTTGGTGTCGTCGATGCCCCGGATGGCGCATTCGCGGGGCCGGGAACGGGGCATGCTGAGCAGAGGTCACCGGTACCAGAGGTCACCTACCGGGCAGCGGGTGTGGCCGGCTGCGCACGACTGCGTACGGCGAGGAGGTCCCAGGTCCCATGGCAACGATTCCTTCGCTCCCCAGCAGGGACGAGGTGCTGCGCATGGCACGCAGCACCACCGACATCACCGGCCAACTCCTGGACACGGCCGGGAACATCACCAGGATCGCGATCAACACCCTTGATCCACGGGACGGTTCGGGCGCGGAGGCGCTCCGCGTCCTGCGCGAGACCACCGCCGAACTGGCCGAGGCGAGCGCGTCGCCGCAGGCCCAGGAGGCGTTCTACCGCATCGTCGACACCCTGACCCGGCTCGGCACGACCGGCGCCCCGCTGGCCGTGCACCCGGTGAGCGCACCGGCGCAGGCGCTGCTGACCGTGCTCGGCGACAGCCTGCTCCCCGTCCTGGACGCGGTGGAACCGGCCGTCGAGGAGTTCGCGACGGCACTCGGCGACCTGGTCGAGGCGGCCTCGCCGCTGCTGCCCGCGGCGGCGGGCGTGGCCGCGGGCACCCTGCTCGCCCTCACCCCCCTCATCAGGGCGATGGCGGATGTCCTGGCCGACTCGTCGCCCGAACTCCGGCGTGTGGCCGAGGCGTTGACGGCGGCGCTGGCTCCGCTGCTGCCGTTCCAGGTGGCCCTCGCGCAACGGGCGGCGACCGCGGGCGCGAACGTGGTCCGGGCCGCCCTGCCACCCCTCGCCGACCTCACGGAGGCCGCGGCGGCGACCACGAAGGTGGCCGGCCCGATCCTGGTCGCCGGCGAGGAACTCCTGGTCACCGCCCTGGAACACATCCAGCCGGCCCTCCTCGCGGCGACCTCCCGCGCGGGCCGGGTGGCCCGTGCGACCGCGGTACGGGTGACGGCGGCGGTGGCACCGGCGGCGGATCGGGGGGTTGTGGTGGCGGTGTCGAACGCGGGTGCGTAGCGGTGTCGACCGCGCGTGAGGCGCACCGTAAAGTTCGCCCCATGCATGATCTTGGCGCGGGGTTCGGCTATCTCCTGAAGGGCCAGCGCTGGATGGCGCGGCACGGGAGGCACTACGGTTTCGGGCTGATCCCCGGTCTGATCACGATGGTCCTGTACGTGGCGGCGCTGGTCGCGCTGGCGCTCTGGGGCGAGGACTTCGTCAGCTGGGCGACGCCCTTCGCGGACGACTGGTCGAGCCCGTGGCAGGGCCTGTTCCGTGGTTTCCTCACGGCGGTCCTGTTCGTACTGGCCCTGCTGCTCTCGGTGTTGACCTTCACGGCCGTCACGCTTCTCATAGGCCAGCCGTTCTACGAGACCCTCTCCGAGAAGGTCGACCGGGACGTCTCCCCGGACGGCACGGCCCCCGAATCGGGCCTCCCGCTCTGGCGCGAACTGTGGATCTCGGCCCGCGACAGCCTCCGCATCCTGTTCCGCGCGGTGCTGTGGGGCGTCCTCCTCTTCGCCCTGGGCTTCGTCCCGTTCATCGGCCAGACGGTCATCCCGGTGATCGGCTTCTTCGTCACGGGCTTCTTCCTCACGGAGGAGCTGACGGCGGTCGCCCTCCAGCGCCGAGGCATCGACCTCCGCGCCCGCCTCACCCTCCTCCGCTCCCGCAAAACCCTCATCTGGGGCTTCGGCACCCCCCTCGGCCTCTCCTTCCTGGTCCCGTTCGTCGCGGTGTTCCTGATGCCGGGTGCGGTGGCGGGGGCGACGATGATGGCGCGGGACCTGTTGGGGGAGGAGACCGAGGAGGGGGATGAGGACGGAGATCAGGCGGGGGACACGGACACGGAAGTCGGGCCGGCGTCAGTCGCCGAGTGAGGCGTTCAAGGCCACCGTCACCATCGCCTTCACCTGCGCGATGATGTCCACCCGGTTCCGCACGAACTCCGGATCGGTGATCGCCCCGGTCGCCGGGTCCGTGTTCCCCGTCCCGAACTGAAGCACCGGCGTGTGGATATGCCCACCCGGCAGCGAGTCGTGCAGCCCGAGCCGATCCCGTAGCAGAGTGGCGCGGTAGGCGATCTCGTTCGAGAGATAGTTCCCGCCACCCCCGGCACGGGCCGTGGACCCCGCGGTGGGCCCGTCCGGCCGTACGACGGGAACGGTGCCGCCCGCCGGGATCTCCGTCACCTCGGTGTGGTCGTAGGCGGGGAACCGCCCGGTGTCGGCGGCCACAATCGCCTTGTACGGCAGGGTCGTCGACGTCCACTGGGGCTGCGAGGCCGGGTCGGCGACGGGCACGGTCTCGGTCTTCGACACGTTGTCGTTGTCCGGATACCCGCCCCGCCAGGCCCCGTTGGTCCGCTCGACGTCGAAACGGCCCACCCGCCCCTGACTCACGGTCGTGAACAGATCCACCTTCGGCAGATACGGCCGCAACGCCCGCTCCACGGTTCCGTCCGCGAAGTCCGCCCACCGCACGGGGAACATGGCCGTCTCGATCCGCGCCGGCCCGTCCGCGGTCTGGATCACCGTGCCGTCGAGCGCGAGCGCGGTCGCCCCGGACGGATTGGAGATCCGGATGTCCCGATCCAAGGTGAACGGATCGAACCCGGTAACAAGAATCCGCTTGATCCCCTCAGCTCCCTTCTTCCCCTTCGCGTGCGGATACCGAATACTGCTCTGCCCACGCGAGGTCGTCTCCAACGCGGAGAGCAAGGCGGTCCGTTGACCATCGCTGATCCCGAACTCGGGCTCCCACCCCCGCACTTCCCGAGTCATCCCCAACCGGGCCCAGTACAACGGCCGGTCATCGTCCCGACTCAGATCCCCACCGGCAGGCCCTCGCCCCTGAGCCCGGTCAACGGCCCGCTGCCACAACGCGGTTCCCTCACGCACGACGATCCGGCGGGCCTGCGCGTAGCTGTGCGCGTTTTCCAGCGCGTGGGTGAACTCCGGGGCCACGGCATCGAATCCGGACCGCCGGAGAATCTCCTGCGGAACGGCCTTACTGAGCCGCTGCTCCTCGACGGTCGGGGCGGCGGCGGTGGCAGTGGTCGCCGAGGCGGCGGTCGTGGGGGCCGAGAGCCCGGCCAACAGGGTGAGTCCGAGGAAGCCGATGCGAACACGTATGGATGTCAAGGGAGTTGGAACCTTCCGTCGCCGTGGGGAGCGTGGTTGGTGAGCGCTGGTCGGCCGCAGTATCGCGTGACGCAGGCGACGTACGCCATCGTCTGTACGGCAGGATGGCCACTCGGTGTGCGAGTCGCCCAGGGTTTATGGGGCCCTTGCGGGTGCTTGGGATAATTCGAGCGTATGAGGTAGGGGGCGGTTCGATGTCCAGCAATCACTTCGACCCCGTTGATGAAGATTTTTACCATGTCGTCAGGGAGCCCGAATTCACGGCGCTGTTCGCGCTCGGTGCTGACGATCGGGTGGTATCGGTGGAGGATGTCGACGCCGAGTTGCGACTTCTCGACGGCACCCGGTGGAGTGCGTCTTTCATGACTCTCGGTGCGATCGGCACGGTGATGAGTCGATGGAGGGAAACGGGAGAGTATGGCGGGGGTGCTTTCTTCCAATGCTCCGATCTGGTCATCATTCCCAGGCCCGGAGTGGCCGCAATGGTCGAAGCGTTCCGTGCGATCGTGGCGGAGGGGTCGCAGGGGACTCTCGGGAGGTTGGAGTAGCGAAGTGCGGCTGGTGGAGGACCTGGTGGCCAGGTTTCCGGTGCTTGAGGATGCGTACGAATCTCATGTGTTCAACGAGGGCGAGGTCCTGCCGCATGTCTTCTTCTGGGAAGTGACACAGGAGGTGGTGAATTCCTTTGTCTCGCGGGATTCGCATGTCTCGCGGGATTCGGACGCTCTGGACTGGCGATCCGTTCTCGCGTTCCTGGAGGAACAGTTGGGCAGAGGAATCCTCGAAGTGACCGAGGTGATCGTTACCTCATTCCTCTGGTATCTGCCCAACCCGGGTGACCCCGGATACGAGATCTCCGCTCATCTCGGCCCTGCCATGACCCGTAAATTTCAGGAGATCTTCCCCCGCGGATAGGGCTCCCTCGCCGCCACTTCCCGCAATACCCCCACGAACGCCGCGCCCGCATCCGACAGCGCCGAGCCGAGGCATCGTCGAGACCGTCGCCGCTCTCCTCAAGCCCGCGACGAAGTGATCCCCTCCGGGTGATACTGCGACCCATGACCGCAACGGAGACAGCCAAGGCAGCGAACCTCGGTGTCCTCTTCGCCATCGAGCTCGGCGCCCTCGTGGCCGTCGGCTACTGGGGTTTCACGCGGGACCTCGCCATGCCGTTGACCTGGCTGCTCGGCGTCGGGGGCCTGTTGTGCTCGTCGTGTTGTGGGGGCTGTGCGGTTCGCCGAAGTCCAAGTACAAGGTGCGGGGGGCCGGCCGGGTCGGGTTCGAGGTGGTGTGGTTCGGGGCCGGGGTTGTGGCGCTGGTCGGCGCCGGGGTCTACGACTGGGCCCTCGTCTTCGCCCTCGTGTGTGTGGTGAGCAAGACGCTGGCCGTCATCTGGCGGCAGGCGGGCGGGAGTTGACCGACCTGGAGTTGGGCGACCTGGAGTTGGCCTACCCCCTACGTCTCCTCGCCCAGCAGCGCCAAGAAGTCCCGGAACGCCCCCGGCATGTCCACCGACTCCGGATCCAGTAGCCACTGGTACTGCAAACCGTCCATCACCGCCACCAGCAGCGGAGCCGCCCGCTCGGGTGTCAGGCCGTTCGGCAGGTGGTCGCCGTACTCGGTGCGCAGCACCCCCGCCATGCTCGCCCGCACCCGGACGTACCGCTCGGTGAAGTAGTCCCGCGCCGGATGCCCCTCCGTGACGCTCTCGCCGAGGAGTGCGGAGAAGGTCTGGATGATGCCGGGCCGCATCGCGTTGTACTCGACCAGGGAGGCCAGCAGGTCGACGCGCCACCGGCTGTCCGGTACGGCGTCCCACTGGTCCCGTTCCTCGAGGACGGCCACGAGCAGCGCGTCCTTCGTGGGGAAGTAGTGCAGCAGGCCCTGCTGGGTCAGGCCGACGCGTTCCGCCACCGCCGCCAGGCTCGTGCCCCGGTAGCCGCGTTCGGCGATCACCTCCAGGGCCGCCCGCACGATCTCGGCGCGTCGTTCCTCGCGCCGGGTCCTGGAGTTCGTGGCGTTCATGGCGTCACCGTACGACACCCGGAGACCGTTAATATAACGGCACGGTTACGAAACCTACCGCTCTACAGGTAACCGATGCACGATGGAGGCACCGCACGGTACGGACTCAACGAGGAGGCACAACGATGGCGGGAACCCGCACCCCGGCCGACGATGCCCGTGAAGCAGTCGTCGAGGCGGCCCTCGGCAAGCTCGACCTGGATGCCAAGGCGCGGCTGCTCGCCGGGCAGGACATGTGGTCCCTGCCCGCCCTCCCGGAGATCGGCCTGAAGTCCCTCGTCATGTCCGACGGGCCCATCGGCGTCCGGGGCGTCCGCTGGACCGCCGACGACCCCTCCGTCGCGCTGCCGTCCCCCACCGCGCTCGCCGCCACCTGGGACCCCGAACTAGCCCATCGCGCGGGCGTGTTGCTCGCCCAGGAGGCCCGCCGCAAGGGCGTCCACGTCCTCCTCGCGCCCACCGTCAATCTCCATCGCTCCCCGCTCGGCGGACGGCACTTCGAGGCGTACAGCGAGGACCCCTACCTCACCGGACGGATCGGCGTCGGTTATGTGACGGGCGTACAGGAAGGCGGCGTCGGCACCACCGTCAAGCACTTCGTCGCCAACGACGCCGAGACCAACCGCTTCACCGTCGACAACCTGATCTCCCAACGCACCCTGCGCGAGCTGTACTTGGCCCCCTTCGAGCTCATCGTCGAGAACGCCCACCCCTGGGGCATCATGACCGCCTACAACACGGTCAACGGCACGACGATGACCGAGCACCGCTACCTCGTGAACGAGATCCTGCGCGGCGAATGGGGCTTCGACGGCTTCAACGTCTCCGACTGGACCGCCGCCCGTTCCACCGTCGGCGCCATCGAGGGCGGCCTCGACGTCGCCATGCCCGGCCCGAAGACGGTCTACGGCGAGGCCCTCGCCCAGGCCGTGCGCGGCGGCGAGGTCGAGGAGACCACCGTCGACACCGCCGTACGGAACGTGCTGCGGCTCGCCGCCCGCGTCGGCATCCTGGACGGCGCCGAACCCATCGTCGCGGAGGCCCAACTCCCGTCCCCCGTCGACGGCGAGGCCCTCGCCCGCGAGATCGCCCGTCGCTCCTTCGTCCTCGTCCGGAACGAGAACGGCGCCCTGCCGCTGAAGCCGAACGGCACCGTCGCGCTCCTCGGCGCCGCCGCCCGCGACGCCCGCGTCCTCGGCGGCGGCTCCGCCATCGTCTTCCCGCCCCACGTCGTCTCCCCGCTCGACGGCCTCACCGCCGCCCTCCCCGAAGGCACCCTCACCTACGCCGTCGGGGCCGACCCGAACACCGAACTCGCCGCCGCCGACAAGGGGTTCGAGCTGCGCGCCGTCTGCCGGGACGCCGAGGGTGTCGTCATCGGCACCGCCTCCGCGCCCGGCGGGCAGCTCCGGTGGATGGGGGACGACCTTCCCGAGGGCGTCACCCACGACACCCTCCACACCGTCGAACTCGCCGGCACCTTCACCCCGCGCGACACCGGTCAACACACCTTCGGTATCAAGGGCCTGGGCGCCTTCACCCTCACCGTCGACGGCACGACGTACTACGACGACGTCCAACGCCCGCTCAAGGACGACCCGTTCAGCTCCTTCTTCGGCGCCCCCGAACCCCGCGCCCGCGTCGACCTCACCGCCGGCACCCCGGTCGAGGTGTCCCTGACCTACGTCGTGAGCTTCTCCGAGAACCGCGACCTCAAGGTCATCGGCTTCACACTCGTCCACCAGGAACCGCAGCGCGACCCCGACGAACTCATCGCCGAGGCCGTCGAGTTGGCCCGCGCCGCCGACACCGCCGTCGTCGTGGTCGCCACCACCGAACGCGTCGAGTCGGAGGGCTACGACCGCACGGACCTCCAACTGCCCGGCCGCCAGGACGACTTGGTGCACGCCGTCGCCGCCGCCAACCCGAACACCGTCGTGATCGTCAACTCCGGCTCCCCGGTCGAACTGCCCTGGCGCGACGAGGTCGCCGCCGTCCTGCTCGGCTGGTTCCCCGGCCAGGAGGGCGGCGCCGCCCTCGCCGACGTCCTCACCGGCACCCACGAACCCGGCGGCCGACTCCCCACCACCTGGGGCTCCCTGACCGACGCCCCGGTCACCCAGGTCGTCCCCGACAACGGCGAACTCCCGTACACCGAGGGCGTGTTCATCGGCTACCGGGCCTGGGAGAAAGAGGGCCGCACCCCGTCGTACGCCTTCGGACACGGCCTCGGCTACACCGACTGGACCTACGACTCGATCGAGGCGGAGGCAGATGGCGGCGGCTCATCGGTCACCGTCCGCGTCACCAACTCCGGTGCCCGGCCCGGCCGTGAGGTCGTCCAGGTCTATCTGGCCCCCGCCGATGCCCCCACCGAGACCAACACCAACACCGACGCCGACCCGGAGCGTCCCGCCCGCTGGCTGGCCGGATTCGCCGGGGTCGAGGCCGGGCCCGGCGAGAGCGTCGACGTGGTCGTCGAACTTCCGCGACGGGCTTTCGAGATCTGGGATGAGACGGCGAACTCGTGGGCAGTTGTAAAGGGTTCGTACGAGATCCACGCGGGCCGCTCGATCACGGACCGCGGGGTCGCCACGACGATTAACGTCTGAGCCGGGACAAGCTCCCCACAGACAGCCCCGGCCCGGGACCTGACCCCTGGGCCGGGGCTCATCGCGTCCCGGCCGGCGCGGTCAGCGCGTCGAGAAGCCGTACACCGTCTCCGAGCGGTACGTGTCGCCCGGACGCAGCTCCGTGCTCGGGAACTCGGGACGGTTCGGGGAGTCCGGGAAGTGCTGGGTCTCCAGGGCGATCCCGGCACCCGGGGCGTACGGGCCGGCCAGGTAGTCGCCGGTGTAGAGCTGGATGCCGGGCTCGGTCGTCGCCACCGTCAACACCCGCCCGGACGCCGGGTCGTACAGCTCGGCGATCTCGACCGGGGCCGGCGTCAGGCCCTTGTCGAGCACGAAGTTGTGGTCGTAGCCGGAGCCCACCTTCCGCGCGTCACGGAAGTCGAAGCGCGTACCCGCCACGTCGTCGAGCGCACCGGTCGGGATCAGATCGCCGTCGACCGGCGTGAACCGGGAAGCGGCGAGCCGGAGTTCATGACCACCCGCGCCACCCGCGCTGCCCACGCCGCTCAGGTCGAAGTAGCTGTGGTTCGTGAGGTTCACGACGGTCGGCGCGTCCGTCGTCGCCTCGTACACGAAGCGCAGCGCGCCCGACGCGTCCAGCGTGTACGTCACCGCGACGTCGAGCCGCCCCGGGAAGCCCTCCTCGCCGTGCGCGCTGACCCGGCTGAGCCGCAGCCCGTGCTCGATGGGCTCGACGTCCCACCCCCGCTTGTCGAAGCCGCGCTCACCGCCGTGCAGGGAGTTCGGCGCGTTGTTCCGCGCCAGCGAGTACGTGACACCCTCCAGCGGGAAACGACCGCCCGCGATCCGGTTGGCATACCGCCCCACCAGAGCACCGAGATACGGCTCGGGATGAGCGAGATACCCGTCCAGATCAGCGAACCCGAGCACCACGTCCGCCGCGTGCCCGTCCCGGTCCGGCACCTCCACCGACTGCACGATCCCGCCGTACGACAGCATCCGCACCCGCACGCCCGCCCGCTCCAGCGTCCAGCGGTGGACCGGGGTGCCGTCGGGAAGGGTGCCGAAAAGTTCGCTCATGACGGAAACCCTAGGTCACGGGTGTACGCGCGGTGATGTGACGGTAGGCGATCTCGGCGAGCCGGGCCTGGCCGTCCGTGCTCGGGTGGAACCAGTCCCAGTGGCTCAACTGGTCCGTGCCGAACCGGTAGTCGTAGACCGCGCCCCCGTCGAAACGGCACCGCTCGTCCGTCGCGCACACCTGCTCAAGCACCTTGTTGTACGCCTCCACCCGGTCCAGCACCGTGTCGCGCCGCTCGGTCGCCGCCGAGTCCAGGGCGTCCGCGTCGGCCAGCATCGAGGGGCAGATGCCCAGCTTCCAGACCTCCTTGCCCAGCGGGTTCGTCCGCCCCTGCGACCAGAGCCGCTTGAGATTCGGCACGCTCGCGACGTAGACCTGCGTCTTCGGCAACGCCCGGCGCAGGGCCTTCAACGAGGCCTCGAATTCGGCGCGGAAGTCCGCGACGGAGGTCATCGCCGAGGTCGAGGCCCGACAGGCGTCGTTGGCCCCCACCATCACGGTGACCAACTGCGGCTTCCGGGCCGCCGCCTGACCGATCTGCGCGGGCAGGTCGGCCATCCGCGCCCCGGTCTCCGCGTAGTTCCAACTGCGCGTGGCCGCGCCCGCCTTCCCCAGCAGCCGTACGGCGAGACTGTCGACCGAGGCCGAACTGCCCGTCGCCCAGGACACCTCCGGGCAGTCCGACAGGACCGAACAGGCGTCGAAGCCACGGGTGATGGAGTCACCGACCGCCGCGACCGAGGACGGGCTGCGGTCCCACACCGGGGTGGGGGAGGGCTTCGCCTTGGTCGCCGTACCGCTCCTGCTGTGTGCGCCGGCGGAGTCACCGCCGCCGGAGTCGCAGCCGGCGGCTCCCAGGACGGCCGCCGCCACGACGGCGAGCACGGCCCGTGAACGGTGAGGTCGGATTCGCATGCCGTGGCCCAGCCCCTTGGTGTCGTGTCACATCTCAACCCATAACAACGCGCGAGGGTTCCCGAGCGCGTGCGATGCAACGGCACACCCCCGTACAAGCGTCCCCATGGGTGAATGGCGGGGTTTCCTGGCACCTGGAGGGACGGTACGTCACACTCCTCGCGCCGCCGCACGGTAGCCTCGCCCTCAACGTGGCTGCCCTGCCGCCGCCGTTTGCCAGTCTGTAAGATGCCCCGCTCTGTCCGGAGGTCCCGGTGACGACACGTGGAGTTCTGTACGTGCACTCCGCGCCGCGCGCGCTGTGCCCGCACGTCGAGTGGGCCGTCGCCGGGGTGCTCGGCACACGCGTCAGCCTCGACTGGATCCGCCAGCCCGCCGCCCCCGGAACATGGCGCTCCGAATTCTCCTGGCAGGCGGAGGTGGGCACGGCGTCCAAACTCGCCTCCGCCCTCCGCGGCTGGCACCTCCTCCGCTTCGAGGTAACCGCCGAGCCCTGCCCCACCGCCGAGGGCGAGCGCTACAGCTGCACCCCCGACCTCGGCATCTTCCACGCCGTCACCGGCATCCACGGCGACATCCTGATCCCGGAGGACCGCCTGCGCGCGGCCCTGACGAGGTCTCAGCAGGGCGAGACCGACCTGGAAGCGGACATCGCCAAGCTCCTGGGCAAGCCCTGGGACGACGAGCTGGAGCCCTTCAGATACGCGGGCGAAGGCGCCCCCGTGCGCTGGCTGCACCAGGTGGTCTGAAAAACACGGTCAGGGGCGATGCTTTTAGGGGCGCGGGGAACTGCGCGACCAGCCCCCACCGGGCCGGTAGACGAAAAACAACATGTGGCCCGCCCCCAAAACCCCGGGGGCGGGCCACACACCGTTCAGCAAACGTCTCAGACCGTCCGGAACGCCAACACCACGTTGTGCCCACCAAACCCGAACGAGTCGTTCAGCGCGGCAATACGCCCCTCGACCGGCAACTTACGAGCCTCCCCGCGAACGACATCCGCGTTGGCCTCCGCCTCCGGGTCGAGGTTCTCGACGTTGATGGTCGGCGGCGCGATCCGGTTGTACAGCGCGAGCACGGTCGCGACCGACTCGACACCCCCCGCACCACCCAGCAGATGCCCGGTCATCGACTTCGTCGCCGAGACCGCCATGTGGTCGGCGTCGTCACCGAACACCTTGCGCAACGCCTTCAGTTCGGCCACGTCACCGGCCGGCGTCGACGTCGCGTGCGCGTTCACGTGCACGATCTCCGCCGCGACGAGATCGGTGTTGTCCATCAGGTTCTGAAGGGCGTGGGAGATCCCACGCCCCTCCGGCTCCGGCTGCACGATGTCGTGGCCGTCGGCGGAGATGCCCTGCCCGACCGCCTCGGCGTACACCCGGGCACCGCGCTTCGCCGCGTGCTCGGCGGACTCCAGGACGAGAACACCCGCGCCCTCGCCGAGGACGAAGCCGTCGCGGCCGGTGTCGTAGGGACGCGAGGCGCCCTGCGGGTCGTCGTTGTTCTTGGACATCGCCATCATGTTGCCGAACGCGGCGATGGGGAGGGGGTGGATGGCCGCCTCCGTGCCACCGGCGACGACGACGTCGGCGCGGCCGGTGCGGATCATCTCGATGGCGTAGCCGATGGCCTCGGCGCCGGAGGCGCACGCGGAGACCGGCGTGTGCACGCCCGCGCGGGCGCCCACGAGCAGGCCCACGTTGGCGGACGGGCCGTTCGGCATCAGCATGGGGACGGTGTGCGGGGAGACGCGGCGGACGCCCTTCTCCTTCAGCACGTCGTACTGGTCGAGCAGGGTCGTCACACCGCCGATGCCGGAGGCGATGACGGTGCCGAGACGGTCGGGGTCGACCGCCGGGTCCTCACCGGCCTTGTCGGTGAAACCGGCGTCGGCCCACGCCTCCTTCGCCGCGATCAGCGCGAACTGCGCCGAGCGGTCCAGACGGCGGGCCTGCGGACGCGGGATGACCTCCGAGGGGTCCACAGCGGCCGGCGCGGCGATACGGACCGCCTGCTCGGCGGCCCACTCCTGCTCCAGGGGCTTCACACCGGACTTGCCGGCGATCATGCCTTCCCAGGTCGAGGCTGCGTCGCCACCCAGCGGTGTGGTTGCGCCGATACCGGTGACGACCACGGTGCGATTGGTCGGGCTCACGGGAATTCTTTCTCCAACGGTACGAGGATTAAGCGGCGCCACCGCCGGGTGGCGGGGCCATGCAGCCGGGCCTGTGGGCGGCTCGGGCCTGCTGGTCCGGGCCTAAGAGGCGGCTCGGACCAGGTGGGCCGGGCCTAAGTGGTGGCTCAGGCCTGGTGCTTGAGGATGTAGTCGGTCGCGTCGCCGACCGTCTTGAGGTTCTTGACGTCCTCGTCGGGGATCTTGACGTCGAAGCGCTCTTCGGCGGCGACGACGACCTCGACCATGGACAGCGAGTCGACGTCCAGGTCGTCGGTGAAGGACTTGTCCAGCTGGACGTCCTCAACCGGGATGCCGGCGATCTCGTTCACGATGTCGGCGAGACCGGCGACGATCTCTTCCTGAGTGGCGGCCATGTCAGGCGCTCCTTCTTTGTGATCCAGAGGGTGTGGCGTTCCCGCCGCGGCAGCGGCGGGTGAGTTCTGCCGTACCGGATCCGATGATGATCCGGCACGGAGTGCCTAGGGGAGGGTAACGACCGTCGCGGCGTACACGAGACCCGCCCCGAAGCCGATGACGAGCGCGGTGTCGCCGCTCTTGGCCTCGCCGGTCGCCAGAAGCCGCTCCATAGCGAGCGGAATCGAGGCGGCCGAGGTGTTGCCGGTGGTGCGTACGTCACGCGCGACCGTGACGTGCTCCGGCAGTTTCAGCGTCTTCACCATCGAGTCGATGATCCGCTCGTTGGCCTGGTGGGGAATGAAGACATCCAGGTCGTCCGGGGTGATCCCGGCCGCGTCCAGCGCCTGCTGGGCGACCTTCGCCATCTCGAACACGGCCCAGCGGAACACCGCCTGGCCCTCCTGCGTGATCGCAGGGAACTTGCCCGTGCTGTCGTACTCGGTCCACGGCACGGTCTGCTTGATGGTGTCGGACTTGTCGCCCTCCGAACCCCACACGGTCGGACCGATGTGCGGCTCCTTGGCGGGGCCGACCACGACCGCGCCCGCGCCGTCGCCGAACAGGAAGGCCGTCGCGCGGTCCTCCAGGTCGGTCAGGTCGGACAGCCGCTCCACGCCGATGACGAGCACGTACTCGGCGCTGCCCTCGACGACCATGCCCTTGGCGAGGGTCAGGCCGTAGCCGAAGCCCGCGCAGCCCGCCGAGATGTCGAACGCGGCGGCCTTGTTCGTGCCCAGCTTGTCGGCGATCTCCGTCGCCACGGCCGGGGTCTGCTTGAAGTGCGAGACCGTGGAGACGATCACGCCGCCGATCTGCTCGGCGGAGATCCCCGCGTCCGCGATCGCCTTGCCGGACGCCTCGATGGACATCGCGGCGACGGTCTCCTCGTCGTTCGCCCAGTGCCGCGTCTCGATGCCCGAACGGGAGCGGATCCACTCGTCGGACGAGTCGATCGTCTCCAGGATCACCTCGTTCGGGACGACACGGACCGGACGGTAACCGCCCACACCGAGGATGCGCGCGTACGGTGCGCCCTTGCTCGGCTTGATCTTCGACATGTTCGTACGGCTCCTTCTTCAGGCGTTGGCGCCCGCTGCGTCAGCAGCAGAATCGGCCGCAGTGGCGATGAGCTCGCGGGCCGCGTCGAGGTCGTCGGGTGTCTTCAGGGCCAGCGTCTTCACGCCGGGCAGGGCGCGCTTGGCGAGGCCGGTCAGGGTGCCGCCGGGGCACACCTCCAGGAGCGCGGTCACGCCCAGCTCCTTGAAGGTCTCCATGCACAGGTCCCAGCGGACCGGGTTGGCGACCTGGCCGACCAGCCGCTCCAGCACCTCGGCACCGGTGGCGACGGCCTTGCCGTCCTTGTTCGATACGTAGGTGATCGTCGGGTCGCCGGGCGTCAGTTCCTGCGCGGCCTTGGCGAGCGTGTCGACCGCCGGGGCCATGTGCCGCGTGTGGAACGCGCCGGCCACCTTCAGTGCCACGACCCGTCGCACGCCCTCGGGCTTGTCGGCCTCCAGGGCGGCGAGCTGCTCCAGCGTGCCGGCGGCCACGATCTGGCCCGCGCCGTTCACGTTCGCCGGGGTCAGGCCCAGCTTCTCCAGGTGCGCGACCGTCGTGTCCGGGTCGCCGCCGAGCAGCGCGGACATCCCGGTCGCGGTGATCGCGGCGGCCTCGGCCATCGCCAGGCCACGCTTGCGTACGAGGGTCAGGGCGGCCGTGTCGTCCAGGACACCCGCGAGGACGGCGGCGGTGATCTCGCCGACGCTGTGACCGGCGACAGCGCCCGGCGAGACGTCACCGAGGGCGGCCGCGGAGATCAGTCCGGCGGCGACGAGCAGCGGCTGGGCGACGGCGGTGTCACGGATCTCGTCCGCGTCGGCGTCCGTGCCGTAGTGCACCAGATCGAGGTCGACGGCGGCCGAGAGGGCACGCAGACGGTCCTCGACACCGGGGAGGTCGAGCCAGGGAGTCAGGAAGCCGGGCGTCTGGGCGCCCTGGCCGGGAGCGACGAGTACGAGCACTCTCACACTCTCTCTTGGGGACGGGCACGGCCGCCCGTGGGGACAGGGACGAAGAACAGGAAGGGGATTTGTGGAGCCCCGACAAAAGGCTAGTTCTGGGGATCTCCATCGGCCAGACGTCCCAGGATCAGCGCGATCCGCAGCGTGAACGCCGACCGTACATCCGACGGCGACCAGCCGGTGACGTCAGTCACACGTCGAAGCCGGTAGCGCACGGTGTTGGGATGGACGAACAGCATCCGCGCGGCACCTTCGAGACTGCTCGCCTGTTCCAGATAGACACTGAGCGTCTCCAGGAGCGCGGACCCGGCCTCCTCCAGCGGTCTGTAGATCTCCTCCACCAACTGGTCCCGCGCACCCGGGTCACCGGCCATCGCGCGTTCCGGAAGCAGGTCGTCCGCCAGCACCGGGCGCGGGGCGTCCTGCCAGGCGGAGCACGCCTTGAGCCCGGCGGCGGCGGCCTGCGCGGACCGGGTGGCGGCCAGCAGATCGGGCACGATGGGCCCGGCCACGACGGGTCCGGCCGCATAAGGCCCGATCAGCGACTTGGCGACGGCGAGCGGATTGTCGCTCCCACCGGCGATGACGACGAGCCGGTCCCCGAGCACACCGGTGAGCACCTGGAGCTTGGCGTGCCGGGCGGCCCGCCGGATCGCTTCCACGGTCAGCTCACTGTCCCCGTCGGGCGCGGTGCCGAGGACGACGCAGACATGCTCGGGCGAGTTCCATCCGAGCGCGGCAGCCCGCGAGACGGCGCCCTCATCGGCTTCCCCGCTCAGCACGGCGTTCACGACGAGCGACTCCAGCCGGGCGTCCCACGCGCCGCGCGCCTCGGCGGCCTGCGCGTACACCTGGGCGGTCGCGAAGGCGATCTCCCGGGCGTACACGAGAAGCGCCTCGCGGAGCACGGACTCGTCGCCGGGCGCGGCGACCTCGTCGATGGCGGACTCCATGACCTCGATGGTCGTCCGCACCATCTCGACGGTCTGGCGGAGGGTGATGGCCCGGGTCAGTTCACGAGGAGCGGTCCCGAAGACGTCGGTGGAGATGGCCTGCGGCGCGTCCGGATGCCGGAACCACTCGGTGAACGCGGCGATACCGGCCTGTGCGACCAGCCCGATCCAGGAACGGTTCTCCGGTGGCATCGCCCGGTACCACGGCAGCGTCTCGTCCATGCGCGCGATGGCCTGGGCGGCGAGACTCCCGGACGACTGCTCCAGCCGCTTCAGAGTCGCCGGGTGCGAGTGGGCACGGGGCAGGGGGCCTGCGGGTCTGCTGGTTTCGGGTTCGGGCACGGGACAAGACTGCCTTATCCGGGCGGCAGTATGCGGTGCCGGGTCTCGGCCGAGGTCTACCGTGGTCCCTGTGATGGACGTACGGCGCTCCGTCGAGCGCTACCCAGGAGGTGACCCGCAGGCCGGGATCGAGTCCTGGCATGCCTTCTCCTTCGGGCCGCACTACGAGCCCGACAACCTCCGGTTCGGCGCGGTCATCGCCTGCAACGAGGAACGGCTCGCCCCCGGCGCAGGTTTCGACGAGCACCCGCACAGCCACACCGAGATCATCACCTGGGTCGTGGAGGGGGAGTTGAGCCACCGTGACTCCACCGGGCACGTCACCCACGTGCGGCCCGGTGACGTCCAGCGGCTCAGTTCGGGGGCCGGGGTGCGGCACGTCGAGCGCAACGACACCGACAGCCCCCTGACCTTCGTGCAGATGTGGCTGGCCCCCCTGGAACCCGGCGGCGAACCGTCGTACGGGATCGTGCACGGCATCGCGGACTCCACGCCGTACGCGGTGCCGGAGGCCGGCGCGATGCTGCATGTGCGCCGTCTCACGCCCGGTGAGCGCACGGCCGTACCGGACGCGGTGCATGTGTACGTGCATGTGGTGCGCGGTGAAGTGAGCCTGGGCGGCGAGAAGTTGGGGCCGGGGGACGCCGCGCGGATCACGGACGCGCGGGATCTGGCGGTGGAGGCGGCCACCGGGGCCGAGCTGCTGATGTGGGAGATGCTCTAGAGCTCCGCCAGCACCGCGTCCGTGAACCCCGGCCACACCTCGACCGCCCACGGCCCGAACGCCCGGTCCGTCAGCGCCACGCAGGCCGCGCCCGCCGCCGGGTCGGTCCACAGGAACGTACCGGACTGGCCGAAGTGGCCGAACGTGCGCGGGGACGACGAACTGCCCGTCCAGTGCGGGGACTTGGAGTCGCGGATCTCGAAGCCGAGGCCCCAGTCGTTGGGGTTCTGGTGGCCGTAGCCCGGGAGGACGCCCTTGGTGCCGGGGTACTGGACCGTCATCGCCTCGGCGACCGTGCGGGGGTCGAGGAGGCGGGGGGACTGGACCTCGGCGGCGAAGCGCAGGAGATCCTCGACCGTCGAAACACCGTCCTTCGCCGGGGAGTTGGCGCCTTCCAGCGTTGTCGACGTCATGCCCAGGGGAGCGAGCACCGCCTGGTGCAGGTACTCCGCGAACGGGATCTCCGTCGCCTTCGCGAGATGGTCGCCGAGCTGCTCGAAGCCCGCGTTCGAGTACAGGCGGCGCTGTCCGGGCGGGGCCGTCACGCGGTGCTCGTCGAAGGCCAACCCCGAGGTGTGGGCGAGGAGATGGCGGACCGTGGAGCCGGGCGGGCCCGCCGGTTCGTCCAGCTCGATCGCGCCCTCCTCGTACGCGACGAGGGCGGCGTACGCCGCGAGCGGCTTGGTGACCGAGGCGAGCGGGAAGCGGTGGCCGGTCGGGCCGTGGGTCCCGAGGACGGTCCCGTCGGTTCGTACGACACCTGCCGCGGCGGTCGGTACCGGCCAGTTCTCGATCAGCGCGAGGCTCTGCAAGGACATGCCGTCGAGCCTAAGTGGTTCAGAGCGACAGCCCCATCATGGGGTCGGGCTTGCGGGTGAAGCCGAGGGAGGCGTAGAGCGGCTCGGCGTCGGGGGAGGCGGTGAGGAGGACCTGGCCGGCGCCGCGCTCGCGGAACCACTGGAGCAGCTCCTCCATGCACGCGCGCGCGTACCCTCGGCGCCGCGCGTCCGGGTCGGTGGCCACGCTGAAGACGAACCCGGCCTTCCCGCGCGGGTTCTCCGCCTTCCCGATCCGGTAGTCGACGGTCCCGACCACCAGGGCCGCCAGCGCCCCCGGCCGCTCCGGATGGTCGACGACGAAGGCCCCGAAGTCGTCGTCCGAGGTCAGCCGCTCCCGGAGTGCCGGCAGGGACTCCGCGTGCCAGTCCGTGGCGGGGTCCGAACCCGGCATCGAGTCGATCATCACCTGGCGCAGTCGCAGCAGCTCGGCGGCATCGTCGGGGGCTGCCCGTCGTACGAGACTCATGTCCCGCACGCTATCCACCGTGCCCCCGACGCGTCCTGCGGATTTATTGCCGGTTCCGCTTGCTTCGAGTGCACTCCAAGGCCATAGCGTGGTGGTCATGACGGTGATGGAGACCACGGGTACCAGGACCGACAGCTGCGCGGGCCCGCCGCAGGGCGAGCGGCGTCCGGACGGCGAGGACAGCTACACGATCAGCGAGGTCGTCGCCTTCACCGGCCTGACCGCGCACACCCTGCGCTGGTACGAGCGTATCGGGCTGATGCCGCACATCGACCGCTCGCACACCGGCCAGCGCCGCTACAGCAACCGCGACCTCGACTGGCTCGACCTCGTCGGCAAGCTCCGCCTGACCGGCATGCCGGTCGCCGACATGGTCCGCTACGCCGAGCTGGTCCGCGAGGGCGACCACACCTACGCCGAGCGCTTCGACCTGCTCGAGGCGACCCGCCGCGACGTCCTGGCCAGGATCGCCGAGCTGCACGACACCCTCGGGGTACTCGACCGGAAGATCGCCTTCTACGGCGACGCCGGCCACGCATACGAAAAGGAGAAAGCCGGATGACCGACAGCACGATCCCGACCGCACGACTCGGCGCGTCCGGCCCCGAGGTCGGCGTCCAGGGCCTCGGCTGCATGGGCATGAGCTCGTCCTACGGCCCCTCGGACGCGAAACAGTCACTGGCCGCCCTGGACCGCGCGTTCGAACTGGGCGTGACCCTGTACGACACGGCGGACGCGTACGGCATAGGGGAGAACGAGCGGTTCCTGTCGCCGTTCTTCAAGGCGCACCGCGACCAGGTCGTCATCGCCACCAAGTTCGCCCTGTCGATCCCGCCGGGCGAGCCCACCCGGCGCATCATCCGCAACGACCGCCCATACATCCGCCAGGCGGTGGAGGCGAGCCTGAAGCGCCTCGACATCGACGTCATCGACCTCTACTACATGCACCGCCGCGACCCGGCCGTCCCCATCGAGGACACCGTCGGCGCGATGGCGGAGCTGGTGGCCGAGGGCAAGGTGAAGCACCTCGGGCTGAGCGAGGTCACCGGCGCGGAGCTGCGGGCGGCACACGCCGTGCACCCGATCGCCGCCGTGCAGTCGGAGTGGTCGCTGTTCAGCCGTGACGTCGAGATCAGCCTGGTCGGCGCCGCCGGCGAGCTGGGCGCGGCGGTCGTACCGTACTCACCGCTCGGCCGGGGTTTCCTCGCCGGATCGTTCGCGAACGCCGAACAGGACCTCACGGAGGGCGACTTCCGCCGGAACCAGCCCCGGTTCACCGGCGGGAACGCGGCCGCCAACGCCACGCTCCTGGACCCGATCCGCACGGTCGCCGAGGCGCACGGGGCTTCCCTCGGCCAGATCGCCCTCGCCTGGGTACAGCAGCGCGCCCAGGTCCACGGCCTCCCGGTCATCCCCATCCCGGGCACGACCAAGCCGGGCCGGGTGGAGGAGAACACGGCGGCGACCGGGATCATCCTGACGGACGACGAGCTGTCCCTACTGGAGCCGATCGCGGGCAAGGTGGCGGGAGACCGCTACGCGGACATGTCGTTCGCATCGACGAGCAGGGAGAACTAAATAGCGCCCTAGGGGTCGCGCCCCATAGGGGCGCGGGGAACTGCGCGACCAGCCACGGCGGACCCGCAGCTAAAGAACAACGGATCGCCCCCGCTACAACTCCGCCAACAACTCGGCCTTCTTCACGGCGAACTCCTCATCAGTCACCAGCCCCGCCTGATGAAGCTCCCCCAGGTGCCGGATCCGCTCGGCGATATCCCCAGGATCTCGCCGAGCGACCGGCACCACAGCCGCAGACCGCCCAGACCGCACCGCCGCGAGGACCGCCGCCGCGAACGGCAGGGACTCGTGCACGGGCCCGTACCCGAGCCCGAACACCACAGCCGCCGGATCCTGATCGACGGGCAGAAGCGACTCGGCCCCGCGCAACAGCCGTAGATGCCCCTCGAAGACCTCGGGCGACCGCCACTCGACCCCGCTCAGGTCGGCGATCGCGAAGCTCTGGTCGCCGGCCTTCCACTTCGCGGACGACGCTCCCGTCCAGAACCACCGGAACGACACCGTCTTCCCGTCGAAGGACGCCTTCCCGTCGTACGCCTTGAAGCGCAACGGCACTTCGGGCGCGGCCACAAGGAAACGCTCCGCGGGCCCGCCGTCCGGTTTCAGCCGCGCACGCAACTCGTCGGCGTAGTACTCGGCGAGGGTCTCGCGCTCGGCCGGCAGGACGAGGCGATAGGGATCGCAGCTCTCCTTCAGCTGGTCCGCGGCCGCCTCCATCAGCGGGTCGGCACCCGGGCGGGGCTCCGCGCGGAGCACGACCGTGCCGCGCCGGCCGGGGGCGAGCGTCACCGCCTCGATCGCCTCGAAGGGGATCCGGCGCTCGCCGAGCGCCTGGAATAGCTTGGGTGTTCGAATGCCACGTTCGTAGCGGATGAGCACGGAGTCGGACTCGAACTCCCAGGCGGCATGAAATCCGGCCAGTACGTCACCCATGCGGCTCATCGTAGGCGGCACACGCTCCTCCGTCCCATCCCCGCGCAGACCGCACTTCCTGCTGTTTCTACGCGCGTCCGGCTCCTAGGTGCCGGACAAACCCTCTCGGCAGGTGTCGCCTTCGTGCGCGCACGTCACCGAGCGGTACGCGCCAACCCCGATGTCGGCGAAGTTGGTGAGGCTGTCGGTGCCCCGCGCGAAGTAACCGGTGTGACCGTCGGCGTCCTTCGCGGACAGCACGCGCGCGCCGAAGGCGTTCGACACCGGGTCCTCGCCGTGCCCGAGGCCGCCCAGTTCCATGTACGGCACGTCCTGGATCCAGTCGTCCGCGTCCCGCATCGCCCACACCCGGGCGAGCGTGTGCAGGTGGGAGGCCTTGGAGGTCCGCATGCCGGGGCTGCCGGCCACCGCGATGTCCGTCACCCGGGCCGGCAGCTCGTGCGCGGCGACCCCGCACACCACGGAGCCGTAGCTGTGGCAGAACAGGGCGACCTGCGAGGTCCCGGGCAGCGCCCGCACCAGCGCGTTCAGTCGTACGGCGCCCGCCTCGGCGCGTCCCGCGGTGGCGGAGTCGATGCCGAGGCCGCCGGGGGACGTGTAGTCGGCCCAGGCGATGACCGCCGTACGCGTGCCGGTCCTGTCCGCCTTGGCCTTCGCCGTGTTCTCGGCGGCGTACAGGTTCTGCGCCATGCCGACCGGTGCCGAGTACTCCTTGTTCGTCTTCTGGAACGTGAGCAGGTCGGTGTCGACGCCGGGGACGATGACCGAGACGCGCTGCGCGGTGTCCAGGTCGCCGAAGACCTCGGCGATCCGGCCCGAGCCCTCGGGGTCGAAGGCCAGGATGTGACGGCCGTCGGCCATCAGCGCCTCGAAGCGGTGCATGAGGCGGCCCGCCTCCTGCTGGCCCAGCGGCGTGAGGCGGTTGTCGTGCATGCGCTTCTTCTCGACCTTGCGCTGCTGGTCGAGGGCGAGGTCGTTGGCGCGGTAGCGCAGCGAGACCGGGGCGCCGTTCATGTTGCCGACCGCGAGCGGGTAGCGGTGCGCGAGGCGCGTCCGCTGCTGTGCGGTGAGCGAGGCGAAGAAGCGGGCCAGCCGGGTCGGGGACGCGTCCGGGTCGGGCAGCTCGCGCCCGTCGATCCGGCCGTGCTCCCACGCGGAGAGGGAGGCCTGGAGTGCCGTTTTCCCGGGGTGGCTGCGGACCGCGGTCCAACCGGTGGTCGCCAGCATCACGAACACCACGGCCAGCGCGGCCAGTGCGCGCCAGGCGTTCAACGTGGGGGAGGAGTCGAAGGAAGTCACTGGGAGGACACACTAGGAGAACGAGAGGGTCTCGCGTTAACCGAGTGACTGGGATCACGTTTCAGTGGTACGTGACGAGAAACTCAGTACGACTCACCTCGTGGGACTCGTGCGCCAGTTCCCGGCGAGCGCCGGTCCCACCCCGTCGAGGTAGTCGGCGGTGAGCTCCCGCATCGCCTCGATGCTGAGGTCGTCGCCCGCGATCCACATCCGCTCCACCACCCGCATCACCCCGCCGAACACCGCCACCACCAGCCGCGGCCGGGGGTCCGTGTCCACCCCGAGCCCCTCACGTTCGGCGATGATCCGCGCCAGCTCCTCCTCCAGCTCCTGCGAGCGCCGCAGATGCGCGGCGAGCAGCGCGGGCGTCGACTCGATCACCCGGTAGGTGCGCAGGTGCAGGTCGAGCGGTACGACCTGCTGGATCGCCTCGTTGATGGTGTCCCAGCTCTCCAGCACGGCCCGGCGCAGCGCCTCCAGCGGGGCCTCGTGCGGCGGGCGGGCGCGGACGGCCGTCACGAAGTGCGTCTCCGTGAGCCGGGGCACGAAGAAGGCGGCCTCCTCCTTGCCCGCGAAGTAGCGGAAGAAGGTGCGCTGCGAGACGTCGACGGCCTCGGTGATCTCGTCGACCGTGGTCTGTTCGTAGCCCTTGGTCGTGAACAGTTCGAGGGCGGCGTGCAGCAGCGCGTCCCGCGTACGGGCCTTCTTGCGCTCGCGCAACGTCTCCATGCCGTTCTCCTCGCCGTTGTTGACAGTCGCCGACATCTGAACCTGTTTGTCAACTGTCAGCGGCTGACATTAGCCTCGAACGCATGACTAGTCAGACCACCATCAGCGCGACGGGGCCGGGGGACAAGGCACCAGCTGCCCCGTCCGACCCGACGCCCTCCACGGGGCTGCGCGGCCACCCGTGGTTCACCCTCATAACCGTCGCCGTCGGCGTCATGATGGTGGCCCTCGACGGCACCATCGTCGCCATCGCCAACCCGGCCATCCAGAAGGACCTCGGCGCCAGCTTCGCCGACGTCCAGTGGATCACCAACGGCTACTTCCTCGCCCTCGCGGTCTCCCTCATCACCGCCGGCAAGCTCGGTGACCGCTTCGGCCACCGCCAGACCTTCCTGATCGGCGTGAGCGGCTTCGCCCTCGCGTCCGGCGCCATCGGGCTCTCCCACAGCATCGCGTTCGTCGTCACGTTCCGCGTGCTCCAGGGCCTGTTCGGCGCGCTGCTGATGCCGGCCGCGCTCGGTCTGCTGCGGGCCACCTTCCCGGCCGAGAAGCTCAACATGGCCATCGGCCTGTGGGGCATGGTCATCGGCGCCTCCACCGCGGGCGGCCCGATCCTCGGCGGCGTGCTCGTCGAACACGTCAACTGGCAGTCGGTGTTCTTCATCAACGTGCCCGTCGGCGCCATCGCGCTGGTCCTCGGCGTGCTGATCCTCCGCGACCACCGCGCCGAGAACGCGCCGCGCTCCTTCGACATCCTCGGCATCGTGCTGCTCTCCGGCGCGATGTTCTGCCTCGTCTGGGCCCTCATCAAGGCGCCCACCTGGGGCTGGGGCTCCGGCACGACCTGGGCGTTCCTCGCCGTGTCCGTGCTGGGCTTCGCCCTCTTCGCGTTCTGGGAGCAGAAGGTCGCGGAACCCCTCATCCCGCTGGGCCTGTTCCGCTCGGTCCCGCTGTCCGCGGGCGTCGTGTTGATGGTCCTGATGGCGATCGCCTTCATGGGCGGCCTGTTCTTCGTGACGTTCTACTTGCAGAACGTGCACGGTATGAGCCCCATCGACGCCGGTCTCCATCTCCTCCCACTCACCGGGATGATGATCGTCGGCTCCCCGCTCGCCGGCGCGGCGATCACCAAGCTCGGCCCGCGCATCCCGCTGGCCGGCGGCATGGCGGCCACCGCGATCGCCATGTACGGCATGTCCACCCTCACCTCGGACACCGGCAGCGCCGTCATGTCGATCTGGTTCGCCCTGCTGGGCTTCGGCCTCGCCCCGGTGATGGTCGGCGCGACCGAGGTCATCGTGGGCAACGCGCCCATGGAGCTCTCCGGTGTCGCCGGTGGTCTCCAGCAGGCCGCGATGCAGATCGGCGGCAGCCTCGGTACGGCCGTCCTCGGCGCCGTGATGGCCTCCCGCGTCGACAACGACCTGGCCGGCAACTGGGCGGACGCGGGCCTGCCCAAGCTCACCCAGCCCCAACTGGACGCCACCGCCGAAGCGGTCCAGGTCGGCGTGGCCCCGATCGCCCCGAACACCCCGGAGACGATCGCCGCGAAGATCACGCAGGTCGCCCACGACACGTTCATCTCCGGCATGAGCCTCGCCTGCCTCGTCGCCGCCGGCGTAGCGGTGGTCGCGGTGTTCGTCGCCCTGCTGACCAAGCGTGGCGAGAACGCGGAGGCGGGCGTGGGCGCGGCGCACATCTAGGGCCTTTCCGGCGGATCAGGTCGCAGGAAGTCTGCGGGGCCTGATCGGTGCCGGTGAGCGGGGTGTGGTGCGTGCAGCTGCAAGGCGGAGGAGGGAGGCGACGCGGAGCGTCGCCGACTGACGACAACGCGGCAGATGTGCGTGCCACACCCCGCGTCTGCGACAGGATCCGCCGGACAGGCCCTAACCCTTTTCCGGGCGGAGTTCGCCTATCAGGGTGACTCCGCTAAAGATTCCTGGCACCCGGTACGCGCCGCAGGTCACAGTGGGTCAAGTCCTCCGCAGGGCAGGGGGGACGGGTTGGTCTGCGGCGCGCTGCCGGAGGGGGGCAGCGCGCAAGCAGGCTTTTTTTGTGCGTACGGGGGTATCCGGTCATCGTAGGGAACTGGCCGAACTGGCATGGATGCCCAGGGAGTTGACGATGACGGGCTTCGGAACGCGCAAAACCCCCCGCTCGCGTGGCCGCATGGGGTCAGGGAACGGGCCGGACCGCGCGACGCTCGGCATCATCGGACTGGTCTGCGCGGTAGCGGGCTTCTTCACCCTGGGAATCGTCCTCGGCCCGATCGCGGTGATCTGCGGCTGGCTGGCCATGGGCCGCAGGTGGACGGGCTCACGCCGGGTGATGGCCGTGGTGGCCCTGGTCCTGGGCGCGATCGACACGGTGGCGGCGGTTCTGTGGACGTTCTTCTGAGCCGAGGCTGAGCGGACGTCCCGGTGAGCGGGCCCGCGGCTAGCGGGACACCTCGTCCCCGACCGGTAGCGGAACCCCGGCCGCCGGCGCCCCGGACAGGGCCGCCACCTCCGCCCCGGACAGAGCCGCCACTTCCGCCCGCAGCGCCCGCACCTCCGCCGTCAGCGCCTCGATCGCCTCCGTCTGCCGCCGTTCCTCCACGTCGTCCTTCTCGAACCGGGCGATGAACCACGTGGCGATGTTCGCGGTGACGACACCGAGCAGCGCGATGCCGGACAGCATCAGTCCGACGGCGATCATCCGCCCGAGCCCGGTGGTCGGCGCGTGGTCCCCGTACCCCACGGTCGTCATGGTCGTGAACGACCACCACACGGCGTCACCCAACGTCCGGATGTTCCCGTGGGGCGAGTCCCGTTCGACGGACAGCACCGCGAGCGAACCGAACATCAACAGCCCGATGACCGCGCCGGCGACATACGTCGTCAGCTGGATCTGCGAGGCCATCCGGGCGCGCCGCCCGACGAGTATCAGCGTCGACACCATGCGCAGCAGCCGCAGCGGCTGAAGTATCGGCAGTACCACCGCGCACAGGTCCATCCAGTGCGTCCGCACGAACCGCCGCCGGTCCCGGGACATCGCGAGCCGCATCAGATAGTCGACGGCGAACGCCGCCCACACCACCCACTCGACCGCCGTGCACACCGCCGTCAGCCGATGCCCGGCGGTCGTGTCCACGATCGGCAGCGCATAGGCCACGGCAAACCCCACCGCAAGCGCCAACAGGGGCCGCTGAGTGCGTTGCTCCCAACGAGCTTGTGCCGATGGTTCCTTCATGCCCGCATGTTAGGGCGGCGGGGGTGGGCTGATGGGCCGCCCCGAAGGGGCGCCCATCAGGGGCGCGGGGAACTGCGCGACCAGCCCCCACGCACCCGCAGGCAAAAAACTACGCATCTCCTCCAGCCGCACCAGGATCAGCCGAAGCGACATCCAGCAACTGGTACCGATCAACCGCCTGCTTCAGCACAGACCGGTCAACCTTCCCCTCCCGAGCCAACTCCGTCAGCACAGCCACCACGATCGACTGCGCGTCAATGTGGAAGAACCGCCGAGCAGCCCCCCGCGTGTCCGCGAACCCGAACCCATCAGCCCCCAACGACTGGTAAGTCCCGGGCACCCACCGAGAAATCTGGTCAGGAACCGACCGCATCCAGTCGGAAACAGCCACGAACGGCCCCTCCGCCCCGCTCAACTTCCGCGTGACATAAGGAACCCGCTGCTCCTCCTCGGGATGCAGCAGGTTGTGCCGCTCCACCTCGACCGCCTCGCGCCGCAACTCGTTCCAGGAGGTCGCGGACCACACATCGGCCCGCACGTTCCACTCCTCGGCGAGGATCCGCTGCGCCTCAAGAGCCCACGGTACGGAGACCCCGGACGCCATGATCTGCGCCGGAACCGTCCCCGCCGCGCCCTGACTGATGCGGTGGACGCCCTTGAGGATGCCCTCCACATCGACGTCCGCGGGCTCCGCCGGGTGCTGGATCGGCTCGTTGTAGACGGTGAGGTAGTAGAAGACGTCCTCCCCGTGCGGGTGTTCGGCGTCCGAGCCGTACATCCGCCGCAGACCGTCCTGCACGATGTACGCGATCTCGTACGAAAACGCCGGGTCGTAGGCGACACAGCCCGGGTTCGTCGACGCCAGCAGCTGCGAGTGCCCGTCCGCGTGTTGCAGACCCTCACCGGTCAGAGTCGTACGACCCGCGGTCGCGCCCAGCACGAAACCACGCGCCAACTGGTCGGCCATCTGCCAGAACTGGTCACCGGTGCGCTGGAAACCGAACATCGAGTAGAAGACGTAGACCGGGATGAGCGGCTCGCCGTGCGTCGCGTACGCCGAACCTGCCGCGATCAGCGAAGCGGTACAGCCCGCCTCCGAGATGCCGTCGTGCAGCATCTGGCCGGTCGGCGACTCCTTGTAGGCGAGCAGGAGTTCGCGGTCGACCGACTCGTACTGCTGGCCCAGCGGGTTGTAGATCTTCGCGCTCGGGAAGAACGAGTCCATGCCGAACGTGCGGTACTCGTCCGGCGCGATCAGCACGAACCGCCGGCCGATCTCCTTGTCCCGCATCAGGTCCTTGAGCAGCCGTACGAACGCCATGGTGGTGGCGATCGACTGCTGGCCCGAACCCTTCTTCACGCTCGCGTACGTCTTCTCCTCGGGCAGCGCCAGCGGCTTCGAGCGGACGACGCGCGTCGGGACGTAGCCGCCCAGCGCGTTGCGCCGGTCGTGCATGTACTGGATCTCCTCCGAGTTCCGGCCCGGGTGGAAGTACGGCGGCGCGCCGGACTCTAGCTCCTGGTCGGTGATCGGGAGGTGCAGCCGGTCGCGGAAGCCCTTGAGGTCGGCGACCGTCAGCTTCTTCATCTGGTGCGTGGCGTTGCGGCCCTCGAAGTTGGGGCCCAGCGTCCAGCCCTTGACCGTCTGGGCGAGGACGACGGTCGGCTGGCCCTGGTGCTGCTTGGCCGCCTCGAAGGCCGCGTACACCTTCTGGTGGTCGTGCCCGCCGCGCCCCAGGTGCAGGATCTGGTCGTCGGTCATGTTCTCGACCATCGCGCGCAGCCGGTGGTCGTGCCCGAAGAAGTGCTCACGGATGTACGCGCCGGTCTCCGTGGCGTACGTCTGGAACTGGCCGTCCGGCGTGGTGTTCAGCTGGTTGACCAGCACGCCGTCGCGGTCCTGGGCGAGCAGCGGGTCCCAGGTGCGGTCCCAGACCAGCTTGATGACGTTCCAGCCGGCGCCCCGGAACTGCGACTCCAGCTCCTGGATGATCTTGCCGTTGCCGCGCACCGGGCCGTCGAGCCGCTGGAGGTTGCAGTTGACGACGAAGGTCAGGTTGTCGAGGCCCTCGCGCGCGGCGATCGACAGCTGGCCGAGCGACTCCGGCTCGTCCATCTCGCCGTCGCCGAGGAACGCCCACACGTGTGACCTGGAGGTGTCCGCGATCCCGCGCGCCTCCATGTAGCGGTTCATCCGCGCCTGGAAGATCGCGCCGAGCGGGCCCAGGCCCATGGACACGGTCGGGAACTCCCAGAAGTCCGGCATCGACCGCGGGTGCGGGTACGAGGACAGCCCGTACGGCGCCTTCGACTTCTCCTGGCGGAACGCGTCCAGCTGCTGCTCGCTGAGCCGGTCCAGGAGGAACGCGCGGGCGTAGATGCCCGGCGAGGCGTGCCCCTGGAAGAAGATCTGGTCGCCGCCGTCGCCCTGGTCCTTGCCCCGGAAGAAGTGGTTGAAGCCCACGTCGTAGAGCGAGGCGGAGGAGGCGAACGTGGCGATGTGGCCGCCGACGCCGATGCCGGGCCGCTGAGCCCTGGACACCATCACCGCGGCGTTCCAGCGGGTCGCGTTCAGGATCTTGCGCTCGATCTCCTCGTTGCCGGGGAAGAACGGCTCGTCCTTGGTGGCGATGGTGTTGACGTAGTCCGTGCTGCGCATCTCGGGCACGGCCACGCGCTTCTCGCGGGCCCGCTCGATCAGCCGGAGCATCAGATAGCGGGCACGCTCGCGGCCGCGCTGGTCCACGGCGGCGTCGAGCGAGTCGAGCCACTCCTGGGTCTCTTCGGGATCGAAGTCAGGAACCTGACTCGGAAGGCCGCCAATGATGATCGGATTGCGATCGGATCCGGAAGCCACGCTGTTCCTTACCTGTCAGAGGGAGCTGTGTGAGGGGGCTGTCTGAGGCTGATGAGGGCTTAATGGGGCTTATAGGCGCTGGATTTCCATGGTTCTGCACCGTTCCCCATGGTCTACCGCAGGACGGCAATCGTCATCTCTACCGTGAGGTAACCGTGACTCGTTTAGCAAAGTCATTCGAGTCGCGTACCCTCGGAGGGTTCTCAAACGTGCAAACCGGGCAGAACGCTGTGGTGTACGTCACCGGCGGCCGCGATAGCGTGCCTGGAGTTGCGGCGACACGGCCAGGATCGTCACCGTTTCGGCGTTCCGAATCGCCGGGTACTTGCGCGATCCGGCCCGTCCGTGTGGACTACGGCCAATGCTTCGCGCACGCGCGTGGCTGGACATTCATCAAGACATGATCAGGAGGCAACCCGTGAGCGCGACCGCGGACCACGCGGAGGAGCGGACGAACCCTGCCGTCAGGCTGGGGTTCCAGCCCGAGCAGGTGGTCCAGGAGATCGGCTACGACGACGACGTAGACCAGGAACTCCGCGAGGCCATTGAAGAAGTCATCGGCAGCGACCTGGTGGACGAGGACTACGACGACGTCGCCGATGCCGTGGTGCTGTGGTTCCGCGACGAGGACGGCGACCTGACCGACGTGCTGGTGGACGCCATCTCGTACGTCGAGGAGGGTGGCTCGATCCTGCTGCTGACGCCGAAGACCGGCCGTGACGGCTACGTCGAGCCCAGCGACATCTCGGAAGCCGCCACGACCGCGGGCCTTTCCGCGGCCAAGAGCGTCAGCGTGGGCAAGGACTGGAGTGGCAGCCGGCTGGTGACGCCCAAGGCAGCCAAGTCCAAGAGGTAGTCCCCGGAGGTACCTCGATCGTTGAATCCCGGACGGGCTGGCCACGCCAGCCCGTCCGTCCGCATGCCGTGATCGCTGCGTAGGGTGGTGGACCCAGGCTGGACTCACCCGAACAGCCCCACCGAAGGGATGCAGGACGAGATGGCGATCCAGGTCGGCGACAAGGCCCCCGATTTCGAACTCAAGGACAACCACGGCGCCACCGTGAAGCTCTCCGACTTCCGGGGCCGGAAGAACGTGGTGCTGCTCTTCTACCCCTTCGCCTTCACCGGCGTCTGCACCGGCGAGCTGTGCTCCCTGCGGGACAACCTGCCGCAGTTCACCGACCGCGACACCCAGCTCCTCGCGGTCTCGAACGACTCCATCCACACCCTGCGCGTCTTCGCCGAGCAGGAGGGCCTGGAGTACCCGCTGCTCTCCGACTTCTGGCCGCACGGCAACACTTCGCGCGCGTACGGCGTCTTCGACGAGGACAAGGGCTGCGCGGTGCGCGGAACCTTCGTCATCGACAAGGAGGGCGTCGTGCGCTGGACGGTCGTCAACGGCCTGCCGGACGCGCGCGACCTCAACGAGTACGTGAAGGCGCTCGACAGCCTGTGATTGTTAGGTCCCAGAGCCTGCGAGGGCCGGGAACCCGTCACTAGGATCGAGACGTTGATCCGATACCGACGCACTACGGGGCATCCCCGCCCCTGGACACCAATGGAGGACTCGTGGGAGTCAGCCTCAGCAAGGGCGGCAACGTATCACTGACCAAGGAGGCCCCGGGCCTGACCGCGGTCATCGTCGGTCTGGGGTGGGACGTCCGCACCACCACCGGCACCGACTTCGACCTCGACGCCAGCGCACTGCTGCTGAACAGCGCGGGCAAGGTCGCCAGTGACGCGAACTTCGTCTTCTTCAACAACCTCAAGAGCCCCGACGGCTCCGTCGAGCACACCGGTGACAACACCACCGGTGAGGGCGAGGGCGACGACGAGGCGATCAAGGTGAACCTGGCGGCGGTCCCGGCCGACGTCGACAAGATCACCTTCCCGGTCTCGATCTACGACGCCGAGAACCGCCAGCAGTCCTTCGGCCAGGTCCGCAACGCGTTCATCCGCGTGGTGAACCAGGCAGGCGGCGCCGAGATCGCCCGCTACGACCTCTCCGAGGACGCCTCCACCGAGACAGCCATGGTCTTCGGCGAGCTGTACCGCAACGGCGCGGAGTGGAAGTTCCGCGCCATCGGCCAGGGCTACGCCTCGGGCCTGCGCGGCATCGCCCAGGACTTCGGCGTCAACGTCTGACGTCAAGGCCTCACCGTCCGGCGCCGCGCGGTTCGCGTGCGGCGCCGGGGGTCCCCTCCGGGGGAGCGCAGGACAACCAAAGAAGCATCACCTCGGGGAGGACCAGCACTATGGGCGTCACGCTCGCCAAGGGGGGCAACGTCTCCCTGTCCAAGGCCGCACCGAACCTCACGAACGTCCTGATCGGTCTCGGCTGGGACGCGCGCTCCACCACCGGCGCCGACTTCGACCTCGACGCCAGCGCGCTGCTGTGCAACGGCGGCCGGGTGCTCGGGGACGAGTGGTTCATCTTCTACAACCAGCTCACGAGCCCGGACGGTTCGGTGGAGCACACCGGCGACAACCTCACCGGTGAGGGCGAGGGTGACGACGAGTCGATCCTGGTCGACCTCTCCAAGGTGCCGGCCAACGTCGACAAGATCGTCTTCCCGGTCTCCATCCATATGGCCGACGAGCGCGGCCAGACCTTCGGCCAGGTCAGCAACGCCTTCATCCGCGTCGTCAATCAGGCGGACGGCCAGGAGCTGGCCCGCTACGACCTCTCCGAGGACGCCTCCACCGAGACGGCCATGATCTTCGGCGAGCTCTACCGCTACCAGGGCGAGTGGAAGTTCAGGGCGGTGGGCCAGGGGTACGCGTCAGGACTGCGGGGCATCGCCATGGACTTCGGGGTCAACGTCTCGTAAAGGGCGTTATCCACACCGGCTGTCCCGGTCGGCGGAGTCTCCCTCTAGACTCAGTGCTCGACGTCAAATTTTAAGTAAAGCCGAGTGCGGCGCGGGGGGAGACCCTCCCCCAGACTCCGTCTGGGGGAACCCCCAACACACGATTGGGTAGCCAGTGCTTCTGAAAACCTTCGGCTGGTCGTTCGCGGTCACCGCGCTCGGCCTCGTCGCAGCGGCGTTCTACGGGGGGTGGGAAGCCTTCGGCATCGTGGCGATCCTGGCCGTCCTGGAGATCTCGCTGTCCTTCGACAACGCGGTGGTCAACGCCGGGATCCTGAAGAAGATGTCCGCCTTCTGGCAGAAGATCTTCCTCACGGTCGGCGTCCTGATCGCCGTCTTCGGCATGCGGCTGGTGTTCCCCGTCGTCATCGTCGCCGTCACCGCCAAGATCGGTCCGATCGACGCGGTCGACCTCGCGCTCAACAACAAGGACCACTACCAGCAGTTGGTCACCGACGCCCACCCGGCGATCGCGGCCTTCGGCGGCATGTTCCTGCTGATGATCTTCCTCGACTTCATCTTCGAGGACCGGGACATCCAGTGGCTGCGCTGGATCGAGCGCCCGCTGGCCAAGCTCGGCAAGGTCGACATGCTGTCGGTCTGCATCGCCCTGATCGTCCTGCTGATCACCTCGTTCACCTTCGCGGCCCACGCCCACCAGCACGGCGGCGCGCACACCGACAAGGCGCAGACGGTCCTGATCGCCGGTATCTCCGGCCTGATCACGTACATGATCGTCGGCGGACTCTCCGGCTACTTCGAGGACAAGCTCGAGGAAGAGGAGGAGCGGGAGCACGAGGCGGAGGAAGAGGCCGCGCGCACCGGCAAGCAGCGCTCGGCGGTCGTCCTCGCCGGCCAGGCCGCGTTCTTCATGTTCCTCTACCTCGAGGTCCTGGACGCGTCCTTCTCCTTCGACGGCGTGATCGGCGCGTTCGCCATCACCAACGACATCGTCCTGATGGCACTGGGCCTCGGCATCGGCGCGATGTACGTCCGCTCCCTGACGGTCTACCTCGTCCGCCAGGGCACGCTCGACGACTACGTGTACCTGGAGCACGGCGCGCACTACGCGATCGGCGCCCTGGCCGTGATCCTCATGGTCACCATCCAGTACCAGATCAACGAGGTCATCACCGGTCTGGTCGGCGTGATCCTGATCGGCTGGTCCTTCTGGTCCTCGGTCCGCAGGAACAAGGCCCTCGCGGAAGCCGAGGGAAAAGCGGGCTCGGACGAGAAGACTGAGGTCTCGTCCGGGGTGTGACAAGCTCCCCGGTGAGGGAACGCTTCTGTTCGGGGCGGCCGTCGAGGACAGTGTCCTCTGCCCGGCCGCCCCGACGGCTTTGTCATGCGGAACGTTGATGTGGACGTGGGGGCGGGAATGGGCTTCTTCGACGGGATCTGGCGGCGCGAGGCCGACTTCGACTCGGGCAGCGCGGCCAGCAACGCGATCGAACTGACCAAACGGCACCACCAGGTCTCGCTCACCAAACAGGGCGCGGCCACCGGCAACCTCCGCGTCAACCTCACCTGGCGGATGCGGACCTCCGACATAGGCGGCCTACAGCGGGACAGCCTCCTGCGCCACCCCTTCAAGGCGCTCAAGCCCCCGGAGGTCATGGGCCACAGCCAGAGCATGGTCAACGTCGACCTAGACCTGGGCTGCCTCTACGAACTCATGGACGGCACCAAGGGCGTGGTCCAGCCCCTCGGCGGCCTCCTCGGCGACGTCAACTCACCGCCGTACGTCAAACTCAGCGGCGACGACCGCTTCGGCTCCGCGTCCGGCGAGACGATGTACGTCAACCTCGACCACCGCGACCAGATCAAGCGCCTCCTGGTCTTCGTCTACATCTACGACCAGACCCCGGCCTTCGACCGCACCCACGCGATCGTCACCCTCTACCCCAGCAACGGCCCCCGCATCGAGATAGGCCTGGACGAACGCCACCCCCAGGCCCGCTCCTGCGCGGTCGTCATGATCGAGAACGTCAAGGGGGAGTTGGTCGTCCGCCGCGAGGTGAAATTCGTGTACGGCTTCCAGGCCGAGCTGGACCGCTTGTACGGCTGGGGCTTGCAGTGGGGGCGGGGTTACAAAACAAAGGTCGAGCGTTAGTTTTTTTAGGGGCGCGGGGAACTGCGCGACCAGCCCCCACCGGCCGGCAGCCAAAAAACGACGCACCCACCCTCAGATGAACTGCGGCCCCTGCGGAGGCATCCGAAAGTCCGGATCCGGCGCAGCAGCAACAGGCACCGGCTGCGGATACCCATACGTCCCGGCGGGAGCCGTCTGCGGATACCCATACGCCGGCTGAGTCACCGGCTCCTGCGGATACCCGTACCCGGACTGCACCGGAACCGCCGGAGGCAACGGCTGCGAAACCTCCGGAACGGCCCCCGCCCCCTCCGACTCGTCCACCGTGATCCCGAAGTCCATCGCCAGCCCACGCAAGCCGTTCGCGTACCCCTCACCCAGGGCCCGGAACTTCCACCCCTCACCCCGCCGGTACAGCTCCCCGCAGATCAGCGCGGTCTCCTCACCGGTCTCCGGCTTGATGTCGAAATACAGCAGCGGATCACCCTCGGCGACGGCCGCGTCGTACAGCAGGATGCGCAGCCCCTTTACGCGGTCGAAGGTGTGGTCCTCCGCCGAAGCGACCACCAGAATCCGGCTGACTTCGGGCTCGACACCGGCGAGATCTGTCTGGATCGTGTCGGTGGGACCCTCCGCGACACGCTTCTTGCCGAGCCACCAGACCTTCCCGGAGGGGTGCCGGGGCTGGTTGTAGAAGACGAAGTCCTCGTCGGAACGCACCTGACCGGCGGGGCCGAGGAGCAGCGCCGAGGCATCCACGTCCGGGACCCCCTGCCCGGGAGTCCAGCGCAGCACGGCACGTACCGTGGTGGCCTCCAGCGGGACGTTCGACCCCTTCAGCATCGCGTGCGTCATGCGGTCATCCTGCCCTCTCGGTCCTGGTCACGACAACGTGGGGGTTCGGACACCGACATGGCCGAGTTACCTGAAGTTCATGCCCGGCGGGAACCCCTGACATGGGTTTGTACGTACTATTACCGGCCACCTATCGAAAACAATCACGAACCACAACGTCACCACGGGGGAGCTTTATGCGTCATTTCGGGCACATTGCCCCTGAGGTACGGCAGCGTCTCTTCTTCCAGGAGCCGTGCGAGTTCGACGCGGACTCCCCGGCCCGGCTGCTCGCCGCGGCCCTGGGCGCCACGCTCTACAGCCCGGCCACCCGCCCCCGCCTCGCCGACGACATCGTCAAGCTCGCGGGACGCGGCGTCGTGTCGATGGTGCTGTGCCTGGAGGACTCGATCGGCGACGACGACGTCCCGGCCGCCGAGGAGAACCTGGTCCAGCAGTTCACCGAGCTGGCCGCCCGCCCGGACACCGGGCTTCCGCTGCTGTTCGTCCGGGTCCGCGTGCCCGAGCAGATCCCCGATCTCGTACGCCGCATGGGCCCGGCCGTACGACTGCTCTCCGGCTTCGTGATGCCGAAGTTCACCGAGGAGAGCGGCATGCCCTTCCTGGAGGCGCTGGCCGCCGCGGAGGCGGCGAGCGGCCACCGGCTCTTCGGCATGCCGGTCCTGGAGTCGCCCGAGCTCCTCTACCGCGAGTCACGCGTCGAGACCCTCGAAGGCATCTCCCGAGCGATCGGCAAGTACCGCGACCGCGTCCTCGCCCTCCGCCTCGGCGTGACCGACTTCTGCTCCTCCTACGGCCTGCGCCGCGCCTCCGACATGACGGCCTACGACGTCCAGATCGTCGCCAACGTGATCGCCGACGTGGTGAACATGCTGGGCCGCGCCGACGGCACCGGCTTCACGGTGACCGGCCCGGTGTGGGAGTACTTCCGCGTCCAGGAGCGCATGTTCAAGCCGCAGCTGCGCCGCAGCCCCTTCCTGGAGGGCCAGGCCGAGGAGCTGCGCGAGGCGCTGATCGAGCACGCCATGGACGGCCTGCTGCGCGAGATCGCCCTCGACCAGGCCAACGGGCTGCTGGGCAAGACCTGCATCCACCCCACCCACGTGCTGCCCGTGCACGCGCTGTCCGTGGTCAGCCACGAGGAGTTCTGCGACGCGCAGGACATCCTGCGGCCGGAGCGGGGCGGCGGGGGCGTGCTGCGCTCGGCGTACACGAACAAGATGAACGAGGTGAAGCCGCACCGCGCCTGGGCCGAGCGGACGATGCTGCGCGCCGAGATCTTCGGGGTCGCACGCGAGGACGTCGGCTTCGTGGAGCTGCTCGCCGCCGGAATCCCCGGCTGAATCGCAAGGGACGTATGAACAAGGCAGTGAACGACGGGGTCTGGTCGGGCAGTTGGGTCGCGGAGCGGCTCGGTGTCGAACTGCTCGGCGACCCCGAGCTGACCGACCTCCTGGGACTCGCGCTCCGGCGCAACCCCAAGCGGGCCCACCTCCTCGTGTCGAACGTACTCGGCAAGCACGTCCCCCAGTCCCCGTCCGTGGTCTACGGCTACGGCTTCACCCTGGGCCGCAGAGTCCGCGACCTCCTCGGCCCCGACGAGTCCGCCCGGGCGGTGGTCCTCGGCTACGCGGAAACCGCGACGGGCCTGGGCCACGCGGTGGCCGACGGCATCGCCCTCGCCCCCTACCTCCACTCCACCCGCCGCCCGGTCCCCGGCGTGGCCACGGCAGGCGGCTTCGAGGAGTCCCACTCCCACGCGACGTCCCACCTCCTGCTCCCCGAGAACCCCGAACTGCTGGCAGGCGAGGGGCCGTTGGTCCTGGTGGACGACGAGTTCTCCACGGGCAACACGGTCCTGAACACGATCCGCGACCTGCACGAGCGTTATCCGCGTGGCCGGTACGTGGTGGTCGCCCTGGTCGACATGCGTTCCTCTGCCGACGCCGGCCGCCTGGACGAGTTCGCGGCGGAGATAGGCGCGAGGGTGGACTTGGTGGCAGCGGCATCGGGGACGGTGCGCTTGCCGGATGGGGTCCTTGAGAAGGGCCAGGAGTTGGTGGCGAGGTACGAGGCAGGGGGTGCCGGGACAGGTGGTCAGTCGTCTGCGGCGCCGTCTCGGCTGGTCGCGCAGTTCCCCGCGCCCCTAAAGACGAACCTGGACGCCAACTCCTCAGGGGCGCGGGGAACTGCGCGACCAGCCCCCACCGGCCCGCACTCGACCGACAACCGCATCACCCGAGTCGAACTCCGCTGGCCCAGAAACCTCCCGGACGGTGGACGTCACGGCTTCACCCCCGCGCACCGAATACGCCTCGAACACGCACTCCCCGCAATGGCCGCCCGCCTTGCAGATGCCCTCCCTCAAAACGCGCACCGTGTGCATATCCTCGGCTTCGAAGAGCTGATGTACGCCCCCCTGAGACTCGCCCGCGAGCTGGAACAGGTCATCGACGCCGGTGTCACCTACTCCACCACCACCCGCTCACCGGTCCTCGCGGTGGACGACCCCGGTTACGCGATCCGCACCCGCCTCACCTTCCCGGCTCACGACAACCCCACGGACGGCCCGGGCGACCGCTACGCCTACAACATCGCCGGTGCCGACTTCGACGCCGTGGTCGCCGTGATCGACGACACCGCGGACACCCCCGAACTCCACGCCCCGGACGGCCTGTTGGCGAGGCTCGCCGAAAACACCCCGCACGTCGTCCTCGCGGTAGTGCCCTCGTACGTCCCCGAAAGGCCCCCCATGCTGCCCGAGCCCCTCCGCGGCCCCGCCTTCTCCTCGTACGCGCCGGAAGAGGTCGGCTGGCTGCTCCAGGACCTCTCGGACGTGACGCTGGAGGCGCCGACCGAGGAGCGCGAGGAGGCCATCCAGAGCGGCGGCGCGCACTACGCGGAGTCGCTGCCGGTGGAGTACCAGCCGAGCGAGCAGTACCAGCAGCTGTTCCACACCGCGCTGGACGAGGCGGCGAGCCGGCTCGCCCTGGCCGTCGGCGCCGTGACCGAACTCGTCCTCGCCGAACGCTCACCCCACCCCGTGCTCGTCTCCCTCGCCCGCGCCGGCACCCCGGTCGGCGTCCTGATGCGCCGCTGGGCCCAGTACCGGCACGGTCTCGACCTCCCGCACTACGCCGTGTCGATCGTGCGCGGCCGAGGCATCGACGCCAACGCGCTGCGCTGGCTCGCCGCCCACCACGACCCCGCCGACGTCGTGTTCGTCGACGGCTGGACCGGCAAGGGCGCCATCACCCGCGAACTCACCGACGCGGTCAGGGAGTTCGAGGAGTCCGACGGCATCACCGGCTTCGACCCGGAGATCGCGGTGCTCGCCGACCCCGGTTCGTGCGTGCAGACGTACGGCACCCGCGAGGACTTCCTCATCCCCTCCGCCTGCCTCAACTCGACCGTGTCGGGGCTGATTTCGCGTACGGTGCTCCGCTCGGACCTGGTCGGCCCGCACGACTTCCACGGCGCGAAGTTCTACCGCGAACTCGCCGGAGTCGATGTCTCGGTGGACTTCCTGGACGCCGTCGCCGCACGCTTCCCGGAGGTCACGGACGCCGTGGCGACGCTCGCCAAGGAATTGCTGGCCGCCGACAGGACCCCAACATGGGAGGGCTGGGCGGCAGTTGAGCGGATCAGCGAGGAGTACGGCATCCACGACGTGAACCTCGTCAAGCCCGGCGTCGGCGAGACCACCCGGGTGCTGCTGCGCCGGGTGCCCTGGAAGATCCTCGCGCGGGCCGGCGCGGGTGCCGACCTCGACCACGTCAGGCTGCTCGCCGAGCAGCGGGGCGTGCCCGTCGAGGAGGTGGCCGAACTGCCGTACACCTGCGTGGGGTTGATCCACCCCAAGTACACGCGCGGTGCGACCGGTGCCGACGGCAAGGCGGTGGCGGTCTGATGCCGGTACTCGTCGCGAGCGACCTCGACCGTACGCTCATCTACTCCTCGGCCGCCCTCGCGCTGACCATGCCGGACGCGCGGGCGCCCCGGCTGCTCTGTGTCGAGGTGCACGAGAGCAAGCCGCTGTCCTTCATGACGGAGACGGCGGCCGGACTCCTCACCGAACTCGGCGAACTCGGTGACGGGGCCGTGTTCGTACCGACCACCACCCGCACCCGCAAGCAGTACCAGCGCATCAACCTGCCAGGCCCGGAGCCGAAGTTCGCGATCTGCGCCAACGGCGGCCACCTCCTCGTCGACGGCGTGACCGACGAGGACTGGCACTCCCGGGTACAGGCGAAGCTGGCCGCCGAGTGCGCGCCGCTGGAGGAGGTCCGGCAGTACCTCGCCGACACCGCCGACCCGGCGTGGGTGCGCAAGCACCGGATCGCCGAGGACCTCTTCGCCTATCTCGTCGTCGAGCGCGAGCTGCTCCCCGAGGAGTGGGTGAAGGAACTCGCGGTCTGGGCGGAGAACCGCGGCTGGACGGTGTCCCTCCAGGGCCGCAAGATCTACGCCGTACCGAAGCCCCTCACCAAGAGCGCGGCCATGCGAGAGGTCGCCCACCGCACCGGCGCCACCCTGACCCTGGCCGCCGGCGACTCCCTCCTGGACGCCGACCTCCTGCTGGCAGCGGACAAGGCCTGGCGCCCGGGCCACGGCGAACTGGCCGACGAGTCCTGGACGGCCCCACAGGTCACGGCCCTACCCGAGCGGGGAGTGCTGGCGGGGGAGCGCATCCTCCGGGAGTTTCTCCGAGCGACGGCAACCCCCACCCCCTAGGGGCGCGGGGAACTGCGCGACCAGCCCCCACGCACCCGCACCCGACAACGCACAGATCCTGCCTAGCCGCAGCACCCGCCCCCACAAC
>NZ_JBLTJC010000062.1:0-39129 GCF_048158785.1 Streptomyces colwelliae
TGCCTTCGGGAGCTGCCAGTCCCGGCCTCGACCACGCGCTCCGCGTAGCGTCCAGTTGGAGTCGCCGATGGTGAACCAGCGGGGCGCGAGGCCCTCGTCGACCGGCCGGGGAGAGGTGCGGGCTCGTTGTGTCCATGGACGGAAGGATGAACATCGAGCGGGATCCATGGCCGATGGCCCGTGTTACGTTCGATTCATGACCGAATCTGTCGTACTGGATCCGGTGGATCTCCATCTGCTGCGGTTGTTGCAGAACGACGCCCGGGCGACCTATCGCGAGCTCGCGGCGCAGGTCGGGGTCGCGCCGTCGACGTGTCTGGACCGGGTGGCGAGGCTGCGCCGGGCCGGTGTGATCCTCGGGCATCAACTGCGGCTCGATCCAGCCAAGTTGGGGCGCGGGCTGGAGGCGCTGCTGTCGGTGCAGGTGCGGCCGCATCGGCGGGAGTTGGTGGGGCCGTTCGTGGAGCGGATCCGGGCGCTGCCGGAGTCGCGGACCGTGTTCCATCTGACCGGGCCCGACGACTATGTCGTCCATGTGGCCGTCGCGGACATGGCCGACTTGCAGCGGCTGGTCCTGGACGAGTTCACGTCACAGCGCGAAGTGGCCCGGGTGGAGACCCGGTTGATCTTCCAGCAGTGGGACTGCGGGCCTTTGCTGCCGCTTGCCACGCCCACAGCTGAATGAGGGTGACGGGTACAAGTTCCGCGTATGAGGATGGTCTCCATGTCGCAGACCAACACTCCGCTGCCCCGGCAGGTCGCCGACGCCTACGTCGACGACCTCATCGCCCTCGACCCGGTCACCGGTACGTATCTCGGCGTGAAGGAGAGTTCGAGCCGCCTGACCGACCTCTCACCCGCGGGTCAGGAGGCCCTCGCGGAGCTTCAGCGGGCGACGCTCGCGAAGCTCGACGAGGCCGAGCGCCGGCCCGGAGCGGACGCTGACGTCGAGCGCCGCTGCGCCCGCCTGCTGCGCGAACGACTCACCGCCCAACTCGCCGTGCACGAGGCCGAGGAGGGCCTCCGCGCGGTCGGCAACATGCACACGCCCGCGCACTCGGTGCGCGAGGTGTTCACACTGACGCCGACACAGACCGACGAGGACTGGGCGGCGATCGCCGAACGGCTGCGCGCGGTGCCCACCGCGCTGACCGGCTACCGCGAGTCCCTCCAACTCGGCCTGGACCGCAAGCTGTTCGCGGGCCCGCGCCCGACCGCCACCTTCATCGGCCAGCTCACCGAGTGGTCGGACACGGACGGCCAGGGGCGCAGCTGGTACGAGGACTTCGCCTCGGCAGGACCCGACTCCCTGCGCGCCGAACTGGACGAGGCCGCGACCGCGGCGACCGCGGCGCTGGTGGAGCTGCGGGACTGGATGCGGGACGTGTACGCGCCGGCGATCGAGGGCGCGCCGAACACGGTGGGCCGAGAGCGGTACGCACGCTGGGCGCGCTACTACAACGGTACGGAGCTGGACCTCGACGAGGCGTACGCGTACGGCTGGTCCGAGTACCACAGGCTGCTCGCCGAGATGGAGCGGGAGGCCGAGAAGATCCTGCCCGGCGCCGAGACCCCGTGGGTGGCGCTCGCACACCTCGACGAGCACGGCCGGCACATCGAGGGCGTCGACGAGGTCCGCGCCTGGCTCCAAGGCCTGATGGACAAGGCGATCGAGGAACTGGACGGCACCCACTTCGAACTCGCCGAGCGGGTACGGCGGGTGGAGTCGCACATCGCGCCGGCGGGCAGCGCGGCGGCGCCGTACTACACCTCTCCCTCGGCGGACTTCTCACGTCCGGGCCGCACCTGGCTGCCGACGATGGGGCAGACCCGGTTCCCGGTCTACGACCTCGTCTCGACCTGGTACCACGAGGGCGTCCCCGGCCATCACCTCCAACTCGCCCAGTGGGCGCACGTCGCCGACGATCTGTCCCGCTACCAGGCCTCCGTCGGCATGGTCAGCGCCAACGCCGAGGGCTGGGCGCTGTATGCGGAGCAACTGATGGACGAGCTGGGCTACTTGGAGGACGCGGAGCAGCGACTCGGCTATCTCGACGGGCAGATGATGCGGGCCACCCGGATCATCGTCGACATCGGCATGCACCTGGAGATGGAGATCCCGGCGGACTCCCCCTTCCACCCCGGTGAGCGGTGGACGCCGGAGCTGGCCCAGGAGTTCTTCGGGGCGCACAGCAGCCGCCCGGCGGACTTCGTGGAGAGCGAACTGACCCGCTACCTCACGATCCCCGGCCAGGCCATCGGCTACAAACTCGGCCAGCGGGCCTGGCTGTTGGGCCGCGAGAACGCACGCCGGCGCCACGGTGACGCCTTCGACCTGAAGGCCTGGCACATGGCCGCGCTGTCGCAGGGGTCGCTGGGCCTGGACGACCTGGTGGACGAGTTGTCGCAGCTCTGACGCGGGGTGCGGTGACGCGGGGTGCGGTGACGCACGGTGCGACATGTCGGCGGCCGCGTCCGGGAGTTGGGGACGCGGCCGCCGTATGCGTCTGACGCCGAGGGGTGAAGTCCCCTCACCCACACGCCGGTTCGGGACGCGGTCGCCGTATCAGGGGTCCGTCAGCGGGAAAGTCGCCGCAGCTGGATGAGACCGAGCCACGTCTCCGGGCCCGGTTGGGACTGGCCAGCGCGGACGGCGTAGCGGCCCGGTTCCAGGTCGACCTTCAGGTGTTCCGTGCCCTCCGACTCCCGCCCGGGCCATGCCGAGTCGAACAGGACGACCGGTCCGGGTACGTCCCACTGCACCTCGTTCTCCCAGGTCGCGCCGGCGAGGGCGGCAGGCATGCCGGCGAGCACCTCGTCCTCGGAGTTCGCGGCGCACCACCGTACGAACGTGCCGTGCTCCGGCAGGAAGGAGGTCGACGCGGGATCGTCACCCAGGACCAGCGCCGCGCTGTCCCCCACGGGCAGCAGGCCGGCGTATCCACCGACCTCGCACGCCCGGTCGTAGTCCGAGGCCAGCTCGTCGCCGTCGGCTCCCGTCCAGAACGGCAGCACCGCCTCCGGCACCGCTATGAGCGGCCCGCCGCCCGACTCCACCCACTGCACCGCCGTTCCCGGCTCCGCGTATCGCGCCATGGGCAGAACCTACACGCACAGCGAGCCCACATGTTCATGGTTCGAGGGTCCCGCGTGTCAGCGGCCGGCGCGCGAACTCACCTGCCAGGGCGATGAGTTGAAGCCCATCGTCCGGGAATCAGCAGCCGCAGTCGCCCGCGCCGACCGGCGCCGTCAACGAATCGACCGCACCCCTCTCACTTCCCTCCCACGTCTCGAACTCGAAGCCCTCACGCACCCAGTACTCGAACCCCCCGAGCATCTCCTTGACCTGGTAACCGAGTTCGGCGAGCGCGAGGGCGGCCCGGGTGGCGCCATTGCAGCCCGGACCCCAGCAATACGTCACGACCGGCACGGACTTGTCGAGGAGACCCTCGGCCTGTTCGGGGATGAGCGCGGTGGGGAGGTGGACCGCTCCGGGGACGTGGCCCTGGTCCCAGGACTCGGTGGACCGCGAGTCGAGGACGACGAAACCGGGGTCGCCACCGCCCGCGAGCGCGCCGGCCACGTCGGAGACGTCGGCGTGGAAGGCGAGGCTCGCACGGAAATGGGCAGCCGCTGCCGAAGGCGCGGCGGGGGCGACCCGCAGAACAGGATTGACGACGGTACTGCTGCTCATGGTCCGGCTTTTCACGAAGGTGTCTCTGCGTCTCTGCATGTCTGTATGTCTGCATGTCTGCATCTCTACGTCTCTGCATCTCTACGTCGAGAAATCTACGGTCGGTGACCGGCTCGCTGAAGGGACGATCCCCGGCGTACCTCTTGATCAGCCGGGGATTCCCCTGCTATTCCTCAGACATGACCGCGCATTCCTCTTACTCCCCGGACGCCACCGACTGGCGCATCCTCGAAGTCCTCCAGCGCGAGGGCCGGGCCAGTTTCGCCGAGCTGGCCCGGGCCGTCTCCATGTCCGCGAGCGCGGTGACCGAGCGGGTGCGGCGGCTGGAGGAGGCGGGGGTGATCCAGGGATACGCGGCGGTCGTGGACCCCGAGCGGCTGGGGCTGCCGATCCTGGCGTTCGTGCGGCTGCGCTACCCGAACGGCAACTACAAGCCCTTCCACGACCTGGTCGCGGTGACGCCGGAGATCCTGGAGGCGCATCACATCACGGGCGACGACTGCTTCATGATCAAGGTCGCGGCCCGTTCGATGCGCCACCTGGAGGAGGTGTCGGGGAAGATCGGCGCCCTGGGATCGGTCACCACCAGCGTCGTCTACTCCTCACCGCTCCCGCGCCGTCCGCTAGGCCACTGACCTCAGGGGTCTCAGGGGTTCACCGACCTCACTGCCCCCGCTGCCGTACGGCCGACCCGTCCCTCCCCTTCACGACCTCCAGCTGCGCGTGGATCCGCCGCCGCAGATCGGCGACATGGCTGACGATGCCGACGCTGCGGTCCCGCTCGCGCAGGGAGTCGAGGACGTCGAGGACCTCGTCGAGGGTCTGCTCGTCGAGGCTGCCGAAACCCTCGTCGATGAAGAGGGTGTCGAGCCGGACCCCGCCGGCCTCGTCGGTGACCACGTCCGCGAGTCCGAGCGCGAGGGCGAGCGACGCGAAGAACGTCTCGCCGCCGGACAGCGTCGCCGTGTCCCGCTCGCGCCCGGTCCACGCGTCGACGACATGCAACCCGAGTCCGCTACGGCCACGCCCGGCCCGGTCGTCCGAGTGGACAAGGGTGTAACGCCCGGAGGACATGCGCTGCAACCGTACGGTCGCGGCGGCGGCCACCTGTTCCAGGCGGGCGGCGAGGACGTACGACTCCAGGCGCATCCGGCGTTCGTTGTCGGCCGAGGTGCCGGCGGTGAGGGTGGCGAGGCGGGCCACCCGGTCGTACTCCTCGCGCAGCGGCGCCAGTTGACGTGCTCCGGCGGCCGATCGGGCGGAGAGCCGGTCGAGTTCGGTGCAGCGCCGGGCCGCCGCGTCGTGCGCGGAGGCCGCGTCCCGGGTCCGCTGAACGGCCTCGGTCGCGGCTCGCTCCGCCGCGTCCAGATCTGCGGGCGCCTGCTGCGCGGCCGCCGCCGTGTCGACTTCGGCCAGCACGGCCCGTACGGCGGCCTCCTCCGACTGCCAGGCGTCCAGGCGCCGTTGGAGTTCGCGATGGGCGGTGTCGTCGAGAAGGGCGGCGGCAGCGGCCTGCGGGGTGTCGAACCCGGCCCGGAAGGCGGCGTCGGCGAGCCGGGCGTCGGCGTCCTTGAGCCGCTGCGCGGTGTCCTCGGCACCCCGGGCGGCGTCGGCCGCGTCGGTGAGCAGCGCGGCCTGTCGCTCCAGCTGGGCGGCACGCGCTGCCACGCTCTCGGCGGCGCCCCGCGACTGCGCCAACTCCCCTTCCAGGGAGGCCCGTTCGCGGTCCAGGGTGTCGCGCAGGGTCGTCCGGGAGGCGGCCCTGAGGGCGGCCTGCTGCTGGATCGCGGTCCGCCGCTCGTGCTCCTGCTCGGCCCGGCGCAGTTCCTCGGTCGCGGGGTGCAGCCAGGACGCGTCCCGGCGCGCCTGCTCGTACAACCGCTCCAACTCCGCGACCTCGTCGGCGAGTTGGCCGGTCGGCGCGTCACCCGCCTCGGCGGTGGCGGCGGCGAGGGCTTCCCGTACGACGGCCAGGCGCCGCTCGGCCTCGGTGCGCTGTTCCTCGGCGCGCTGGTGAGCGGTGAGGGCCTGTTCCTCCGCAGCGCGGTCGACGTGGCCAGCGGATTTACGTGCGGGCGCGGGGTGTTCGGTGGCTCCGCAGACCGCGCAGGGTGCGCCGTCGGTGAGGTGGGCGGCGAGTTCGACGGCGATGCCGTTCAGCCGCTGTTCCTTGAGGTCGAGCCAGTGGGCGCGGGTGGTCAAGGCGTGTTCGGCGCAGGCCAGCACCTGCCGCTGGGCGTCCTCCGTGTCACCGGCGAACTGGTCCCGCTGCCTGGCCGCCCCGAGCCGCCGCTCGGCGGGCTCGCGCCGGACGCCGAGCTGTTCGGCCCGGGTGGTGGCCTCCTGCGCCGACTCGATCCGCGCCTGAAGTCCCGCACGGGTGGCGTCCCACTCGGCGAGCCAGGCCTCGGCCTCCTGCCGTACGTCCTCGTCGGCGCGCTCCTGGCGGTCCAACTCGGCGCGCTCGGTGCCGAGTTCGGCGAGCCGCTGCTCGGCGCGGCGGGCCGACTCGAGTCCGCCCAGTTCCTCGGCGGCCCGGCGTGCGGCGGCAGCCAGCCCGGCCGCACCGGCGCCCGCGAAGGTCTCCGGCAGCAGGTCACGCGCACGCGACTCGGCCCGGGCGGCGTCCTGGTGCTCGGCGTCGGCGGCCTCGCGCAGCTCCAGCGCCGGCGCCACCGCCTCCGCCTTGCGGGCCCGCTCCATCCGCGCCTGTGCCTGCCGATAGCCGTCGGCCCGCTGCTCCATGAGCGTGGCCCGCTCCCGCGCCTGCGTGAACCGCAGTTGCAGGCGCGCCAGTTCACGTACGTCGGCAAGCTCGCGATCGGCGGCGGCCTGCGCGGACTCGGCAGCCGTGAGCCCACTGCGCGCGACGGCGAGTTGCTCGCGTGCGGTACTGCGCGCGACGGCCGCCGCGCTCAACACCTCGTCGGCGAGGCCGGGTTCACCCGGGGTGAGGTCCGGCAGCTCCATGGCGTCACCGGCCGCCTGCTGCATGCGGTGCGCGTCCGCGAGCAACTCGGCATCGCCCTCGCGGACTTGGGTCTCCGTGGCGCGGCGCCGTTCGGCGAGCCGTTTCTCGACCTCGGCGAAGCGGTGCGTGTCGAAGAGCCGGCCGAGCAGCTTGCCGCGTGCCTCGGCGTCGGAGCGCAGGAACCGCGCGAACTCACCCTGGGGCAGCAGCACGACCTGGCAGAACTGTTCCCTGCTCATGCCCAGCAGCTGGGTGATCTCCTCGCCGATCTCCTGGTGCGAGCGGCTGAGGTCCTTCCAGGCGCCGGCGATCGCGTCGTACTCGCGCAGCCAGCTCTGCGCCTTGTCCAGGGTGCTGCCCGTGCCGCGCTTCTTGGGGCGGGCCCAGGGCGGCTGCCGGGTGAGCTCCAACCGCCGCCCGGCGACGGTCAGTTCGAGCCGGACTTCCGTGCGCGTGCCGGCCTCCGCGTGGTCGCTGCGCAGGGTGAGCCCCTGGCCGGACTGCCGGACGCCGGGCACCGAGCCGTAGAGCGCGTAGCACACGGCGTCGAGGACGGAGGTCTTGCCGGCGCCGGTCGGTCCGTGGAGCAGGAACAGCCCGGCGGAGGACAGTTCGTCGAAGTCGACGGTCTGCGAACCACCGAAGGGACCGAAGGCGGTGATGTCGAGCCGGTGCAGCCTCATCCGCGACCGCCTCCGTCTCCCGCTCGCCGCGTGAAGCCGACATCGCACCGCGCGTCCACCGCGCCGCACCACACATCCGCCGCACCCCACCGAACCCTCACGGCGCCACCTCCCGTACGACCGAGTCCGCGCGCACCGCGTCGAACGCCTCCTGGAGCACGGTCCGTTCGTCCTCGTCGGGACCGGCGCCGCGTACGTGGGCCACGAAGTCGTCGGCGATCTCACGGTCGTCGCGGCCCGCGAGGCGCCGGGCGTACGACACGTCGGGGTCGTCGGGGCCCCGCTCGGGGTCGAAGACGAGGCTGAGCGTGTGCGGGAAACGTTCGGTGAGCCGGGCCATGGGGTCGGCCGGGCGGACCGGGTCGGTGAGTGTCGCCTCGACCCACGCCTCCTCGTGCCGCGCGAGGTCCGGATCGTCGAGCAGGTCCTCCAACGTGCCCCGGATACGGGCCAGTTCGCGCGGTACCGGGCAGTCGAGGCGCTCGGCGGTGACGGTTCCGTCGGCGTCCAGGTCGACGAGCCACATGCTCTTGCGGTGGTCGGCCTCGGAGAAGGAGTACGGCAGGGGGGAACCCGAGTAGCGGACACGTTCGGTGATGGTCTGGGAGCCGTGCAGATGGCCCAGCGCGACGTAGGAGACGCCGTCGAAGACACCGGCCGGTACGGCGGCGACTCCGCCGACGGTGATGTCCCGCTCGCTGTCGCTGGCCTCGCCGCCGGTGACGAAGGCATGCGCGAGGACCACGGAACGGGTGCCGGGCGCGCGGCCGGCGAGGTCGGCGCGGACCCGGTCCATGGCGGCGGCGAGAACGGCTTCGTGCCCTGCCTTCTCGACCCCGAACTCGGCCTTCACCAGGGCGGGTTCGAGATACGGCAGCCCGTAGAAGGCCACGTCGCCGAACGCGTCCGGAATCACCACGGGCGTCCCGCAGGCCGACGGCTCCGTACGCAGGTGGATGCCCGCGCGGTCGATCAGCCCGGCGCCGACACCGAGACGGCGGGCCGAGTCGTGGTTCCCGGAGATCATCACCGTGGGCACGCCCAGGTCGGCGAGCCGGTGCAGGGTGTCGTCGAACAGCTCGACCGCGGCCAGCGGCGGCACCGCCCGGTCGTACACGTCTCCCGACACGACCACCGCGTCCACGGCGCGCTCGCGCACGGTGGTGACGAGGTGGCTCACGAAGTCGGCCTGGGCGCCGAGCATGTTCACGCGGTGGAACGCCCGGCCCAGGTGCCAGTCGGAGGTGTGCAGCAGTTTCATGGAGCCACCACGCTAGCGCCTGTGGACCCCCTGCTTCACCACGGCCACACACTCGCCCCCGCCCCGACGAACGGAACGCCGGGAATATCCCCTATGTCATCGCCGAACATGCTTTATGTCATCGCCTGGTACACGAGGTTCCGCAACTGGCGGCGCATCGGCGTCCGGTGCCTGCCCCAGGTGACGACCTGGGTGCAGAAGACCGCCGTGACCCCGTCGACGGGGTCCACGAAGAAGTGCGTGTTCGCGGCCCCGGACCAGCCGAACTCCCCCTTGTTGCCGAACGAGCCCCCGGCCACGGGGTCGGTCATGACGTAGAAGCCCAGCCCGAACCCGCAGCCCCGGTGCTCGTCGTCGGGGTACAGCCCGAAGGAGTTGATGTCGGCGCCACCGGGCAGGTGGTTGGCCGTCATGTGCGCCAGGGTCCGAGGGCCGAGCAGCCGCTCGCCGTCCAGTTCGCCGCCGCGTACGAGCATGGCCGCGAACCGGTGGTAGTCCTCCAGGGTCGACACCAGTCCGGGGACGCCGCTGCCGGACGGGAACGGCGCCGGCTCGCGGAAGGTGGGCCGCAGTTCCTGGTTCACGACGAGCCGGCCCGATTCCGGGTCCGGGCTGTAGACCTCCGCCAGATCCGGCAGCCGCTCGGGCGCGAGCACGAACGTCGTGTCGGTCATCCCGAGCGGGCCGAGCACGTTGCTCTCGACGAAGGTGTCGAGGCTCTCGCCGCCGACGACCTCGACGATCCGGCCCAGGACATCGACGCCCAGGGAGTAGTTCCAGGCGGTGCCCGGCTCGAACAGCAGCGGCAGGGCGCCCACGTCGGCGCACAGCTGCCGGAGTGTCGCGCCCGGCAGCGGCAGTACGTCCTGGCCGGCCTGCCGGTACAGCGCGTCCACCGGGTTCATGTGGGCCAGTCCGAGGGTCAGCCCGGCGGTGTGGGAGAGCAGGTGGCGCACGGTCACCGGGTGGGCGGCCGGGCGGACCCGCACACTCCCCGGCGACCCGCCGTCGTAGACCGTCATGTCGGCGAACTCGGGGATGTACTCGCTGACCGGGTCGTCGAGTCCGAGCAGTCCGCGCTCCACCAGCATCATGGCGGCGACGGACGTCACCGGTTTCGTCATGGAGTACAGGCGCCACAGTGTGGTCGGCTCGACCGGGAGCCCCGCTTCGAGATCCCGGAGTCCGCCGCCCGCCGCGTACACGGGTTCCCCGTTACGGGCCACGAGCGCCGACCAGCCGGGGATGACCCCGAGTTCGGTCTGCCGGTCGAAGAACTCGGTGATCCGGCCCAGCCGTTCGGCGCTGAAGCCGGACCGCTCCGGGGGCTTGGTGACGCCGAAGCGGTCGGCGAACTGCTGCATGTGGGCCTCCGTGTACGGGAGTTGGGGACTGTCCGGGGTCAGCGGGCGGAGGGAGCGGGTGCCCCCTCCACTCCGGCCGCCGCCAACAGCTTTCGGGTGTAGGGGTGTTGGGCGTCGGCGTAGACCTCCTCGGTCGTGCCGCTCTCCACGACGTCACCTCGGTACAGGACGACGATCCGCTGGGCGAGGTGCCGTACCACGGCGAGGTCGTGGGAGATGAACAGATAGCTGACGCCCGTCTCGCGCTGGAGATCGGAGAAGAGGTTCAGGACCTGGGCCTGGACCGACAGGTCGAGGGCGCTGACCGGTTCGTCGCAGACGATGAGCTTCGGCGCCATCACCAGGGCCCGGGCGATCGCGATCCGCTGCCGCTGGCCGCCGGAGAACTGGCGCGGATAGCGGTCGGCCGCCTCGGCCGGCAGCCCCACCAGGGCCAGTACCTCCCGTACCCGCTTCAGGACCACGGCCCGCTCGTCGCGCGAGTGCACCCGGAGCGGTTCGGCCAGGGTCTGGCCCACGGTCAGCGCCGGGTTGAGCGAGCCGTTGGGGTCCTGGAAGACGGCCTGGACGCTCTTGCTCAGCTCCTTGCGCCGGGCGCCGCCGGCACGGGTGATGTCCTCGCCGTCGAACAGGATCGTGCCCTGGGTGACGGCCGTCAGCCCGAGCACGGCACGGCCCAGCGTGGACTTGCCGGAACCGGACTCGCCGACCAGGGCGACGGTCTCGCCGGGCCGGATGTCCAGGGACACGTCACGGATGGCCGGGGTGCCCTTGCCACGGCGGTGGTACGACACCGAGAGGTCCCGGATGTCGAGCAGGGGCTGTTCGGTCACGCTCACACCGGACGCACTCACGCCGGACGCGCTCGCACCGGTCGTACTCCCGTCGTTCGTGCTCCCGTCGTTCGTGCTCACGAGGACACCTCCAGCAGTTCTTCGCCCAGCTCTTCGCCGACCAGGACGCAGCGGGCGACGCCCTGGTCATCGGGTTGGGTCAGGGCGATCGGCGCCTCGGTGCAGCGGGCGACGCGGTCGGGACACCGGTCGGCGAAGTGACAGCCGACGGGCCACTGGCCCGGGGGCGGCACGGTGCCGGGGATGGTGGGGATGGGCTCGCCGACCGTCGCCAGGCGCGGGTTCGCGGCGAGCAGCTTGCGGGTGTACGGGTGCAGCGGCGCGGTCATGACGCGCTCCGTCGGACCGGCTTCGACGACCTGCCCCGCGTACATGACGAGGGCGGTGTCGCAGGCCTCCGCGATGACGTCCCAGTCGTGGCTGATCATCAGCAGCGCCATGCCGGTGTCCCGCTGGATCGTGCGCAGCAGTTGGACGATCTCGCGCTGGACGGTGACGTCGAGCGCGGTGGTCGGTTCGTCGGCGACGAGGACGCGCGGGCGTCCGGCCAGCGCGACGGCGATGGAGACGCGCTGTGCCATACCGCCGGAGATCTGCGACGGGCGAAGCTTCAACACCCGCTCGGGATCAGGGAGTTGGACCTGCGCGAGGAGTTCACGGGCCCGGAGCGTGGCTTCCTTGCGGGAGAGCTTCTCGTGGGTGCGTACCGCCTCGCGCAGGAGTTGGCCGATGGTGAAGAGGGGGTCGAGACCGACCATGGGTTCCTGGGAGATGAAGGCGATGGTGCCGCCGCGCAGGGCCCGCCACTGGGCGGGACCGTACGAGCCGACGTCGACGCCGTCGATCTCGACCGTGCCCGAGGAGACGCGGGCCCCGTTCGGCAGCAGGCCGAGCAGGGCGAGCCCGGTCATGGACTTGCCGCAGCCGGACTCGCCGACCAGTCCCACCGTGCGGCCCTGCCCCACGGACAGGCTCACATCGCTGATCAGCTCGACCTCGCCGTGCTCGGCCTCCGCGGTGACGGTCACCTTGGTGAGCCGTACGACCGGTCGCGGTTCCGCCAGCAGCCAGGCGTCGTCGGACTCCGGTACCGCGGGGGCGGCCACCGTGGCGGTAACTGCCGTACGGCGCCGGGTCGTTGTCGCGTGGGACGCGCCGGACCAGCGTTCGGCGAGCATGTCGCGCAGGCCGTCACCGAGGACGATCAGCGCGGCGGCCGTGACGGCGACCAGGCCGCCGGTCGGGATGGCCAGCCAGAGGCTCTGGTTCAGGGTCTGCGCGGCGTCGGCCATCATGCCGCCCCAGGACGGTGCGGGCGGCTTCACGCCGAGGCCGATGGCGTTCAGGCCGGCCGCGATGAGCAGGGTGTTCGCGCAGGCCAGCGCCGCGTTCACCAGGATCAGACCGGTGATCCGGGGCAGCACGTGCCGGCGGGCCACGCGCCAGGTGCCGAGCCCGGAGACCCGCGCGGCGGCGACGTAGGTCTCCCGGCCGACCGTGAGCGACGCGGACCGGACGACCCGCATCATGCCGGGTACCGACAGCAGGCCGATCACGATCATGGCCGCGGTCATGCTCTGCGAGAACAGGGCCAGCACGATCAGCAGCAGGATGATGCCGGGGATCGACATCACCACGTCGGCCAGCCGCATCAGCACCGCGTCGATGCGGCCCCGGCGCAGGCCGGCGACCAGGCCGAGGGGGACCGCGATCACCAGGGTGATCAGCACGGCGATCGCGATCTCCCGGAACGTGTCCGCGCCGCCGTACATCAGCCGCGACAGCACATCGCGGCCGAGGCGGTCGGTGCCGAGCAGGTGCTTGGCGCTCGGTCCGGAGAGCGCGGCGGCGAAGTCCGCCTGCTGGGGCGGGTACGGGGCGAGCCGGCTCGCGCCGAACGACGCGATCAGCTCCAGGATCAGGATCACGGCCGGAATCGTGATGCGCGGGCGGCCCAACGCGCGCCGGAGGAAGGGGACTTGGGATGTGCTCATGCGGCGACCGCCTGTGGGTTGAGCCAGCCGATGGCGAGGTCGAGCAGGAGATTCAGTCCGACCACGATGAGGGTGAAGTACACCGCCACTCCCTGGATGACCGGAATGTCACCGCTGGACGCGGCCGTGACCGCCGCGCTGCCGAGGCCGGGCAGACCGAAGAGTTCCTCGATCACCACGGCCGATCCGAGGAGTCCGATGAGGTTGTTGCCCGCCACGGTCAGGACGGTGACGGAGACGTGCCGTAGCGCGTGCTTGAAGAGGATGGAGCGCTCGCTGACGCCGTTGGCGCGCAGGTTCCGTACGAAGTCGCGGCTCAGTACGTCGGCGAACTGTTCGCGGGTCTGCTTGGCGATCACCGTGACCAGGGCGAAGGCCAGGGCGGCCACCGGCAGGACCAGTGAGCGCGCCCAGCCGCCGGCGGAGGTCCCGAAGAACACGTATCCGTTCGCGGGCAGCAGGCCGAACCGGGTGTTGAAGACCCAGATGCCCAGCAGACCGACCCAGAAGGCGGGGATGGTCATGCCCGCGATGGACGCGCTGTCCGCGGCGAGCCGGGTGGTGCGCCCGCCGCGCACGCTCGCCATGCCCAGGACGACTCCGACGACCAGCGCGAGCAGGGTGGTCGCGATCACCAGGGAGAGGGTCACCCCCAGCCGGGTGTTGAGCGTGCCCGCGACCGACTCGTTGTTGCTGATCGAGCGTCCGAGGTCGCCGTGCACCGCGTCCTTCAGCCAGGCCCAGTAGCGCTCCCAGACCGGCTGGTCGAGGTGGAGGCGGTGCCGTAGCGCGGCGATCGCCTGGGGCGAGGCGGTCAGTCCTCCGATGGACCGGGCGGCGTCACCCGGAATGAACAACTGGAGGAAGAAGGTGAGCGCCGAGACGAAGAGCAGCAGGGGTACAGCCTGCACGATCCGCATTCCGCTGGTTCGCCACATGACTGGGTGCCTTTCTCGGGAGGGTCACTGGAGGGTCACTTGGCGGCGTACAGGGTCGTCAGGTCCGGCGTGAGGTTCGTGGCCGAGAGGTCGACGCCCTTCAGGCCGGGCCGTACGTAGACGATCTTCTCCAGGGAGACCATCGGGATCGTCCAGGACAGGTCGGACAGGCGTTGTTCGAACTTCTGCCAGCCCTGCTCCTGGAGCTGGGCGGTCGACGAGGAGGCCGCCTGGCTGTAGAGCGTGTCGAGTTGCTTGTCGCTGATCTTCAGCGGGTTGCCCCAGCTGTAGAGGAGGTCGTTGCCCTGGGCGTACGGCGGGGCGATGCCGGTGCCGTAGTCGAACATCATCGCCGGGAACTTCGCGTAGGTGGAGAAGAGCTCGTTCACGTTCGCCGGGACGTTGATCTTGACGTTGATTCCGATGTTGGCCATTTCGGCGGCGAACGCCTCGGCGGCCTGGGACTCTCCGACACCGGTGAGGTTCACGGTGATGGACATGCTGAAGCCGTTGGGATATCCCGCCGCCGCGAGCAGCTTCTTGGCCTTGGCGACGTCGTAGGCGTACTTGCCCTCGCTGCCCTGGGTGTAGCCGCTCGTGTTCGCGAGGACGGGGTAGTCCCAGCCCTTGGCGTACGAGCCGTACAGGGCCTTGGCGATCGAGTCCCGGTTGATGCCGTACATCATGGCCTGTCGTACCCGCAGGTCACCGAGGGCCTTGACCATGGTGCCCGCCCGGTCCTGGATCATCAGCTGCATGATCGAGTAGGGGCTCGAAAGGACCTGGAATCCGGCGGACTTGGCGGCCTTCGCGGTCGTGGAGTCGCCGAGCGCGTAGTCGACCTCGCCGGAGCGGAAGGCGCTGAGCGTGGTGTTCTCGTCCTTGATGACCTTGACGACGACCTTTTTCCAGTGCACCCGCGACTTGTCGTAGTACGTGGGGTTGGGGACGTACGTATAGGTCTGGCCGGAGACGGTCTGCGCGGTGTCGATCACGTACGGTCCGGCGCCGTGCGTGGTGGTCCCGAGTTCGCTCGTCTTGGCGAGGCCCACGGGGCTGATGATCTCCCCGGTCGTCGGTCTGGAGAGATAGAGCGGCAGCAGCGGATCGGACGTCTTGAGGTGGATCCGGAGCTGGAGCGGGGAGACGACGTCGATCGATGCGACGGGGGCGAGGTCGGCCGCCAGTGGACCGCCGGCCTTGGCGTAGTACTGGAGCGACTTCTTCACGCCGTCGGCGGTGAGCGCGGAGCCGTCGTTGAACTTCACGCCGGAGCGCAGGGTGAGGTCGAAGGTCTTGCTGTCGGAGCCGACGAAGCCCCATTTGGTGGCGAGGGCCGGGGTGTACGTCCCGTTCGGGGCCTGCCGGATCAGCGTGTCGTATGCCAGTTCGAAAAAGTACTGCTGTGGGTCGGCGGAGCCGCCCAGGGCCGGGTTGAGGCTGTTGGGCGCGATGGCCGAGGCCACCGTCAGCACGCTGGGGTCCTGGGCCTTCGCGGTGCCGGACGAGGCGCTGCTTCCACCGCCGCACGCGGTGGTCAGGAGAGCGAGTCCGGCGGCACCGGCCGTGACTGTGAGAGCAAGGCGCGAACGGGTCATCTGAACCTCCGGCGTTGAGGCGTCGAATGGGAACGCGGGGTTCACCGGGCGTGGGGAAGGAGGCCACCGTCGTGGTGGACGCTCCCTTGCGTGAGTCCGCGGAATGTCGGGGCGGGGGGACGACCTCGACATGAGGGAATGTCCGGAAAATGCCACTTCGAGTAAGCATAGGACCGTAGCCATCCGCTCAACCCGCTCTTGTGGAGTCCGGGCCGGGCAGGGGGTACGAAGTGGCCTCAGTATTCGGTCGGCCGCTCCGATCCCCGCACGACATCAGTCCGCTGAACGGACCGCCGCACACAAAGGGCGTCCCCGGAGCCTCTCCGTGACCGGCCGGGGGCGGCGGCCGAGTCCCGTCCTCCCCGCGGCCGGAAAACCCCAACTCCCTTGTCGCACACATGTGCTGCGCTAATCTCACGTCACACGCACCACGCGAGAGACACAGGGTTCCCATGCCAGTCGAGTTCCGCGGTCGGTCCGAAACGATGGCCTACGCGGCGGCGGGGATGGAGCCGCCTCCCGTGGTCCCGCTGCGGAAGAGCGACCCGCGCCAGGCGGGCCCGTACCGATTGGTGTCGGTGCTCGGCAGTGGCGGGATGGGCCGGGTCTTCCTGGGCCGCGACGCCACCGGCGCCACGGGTCCGGCCGCCGTGAAGGTGATCCGGCCCGAGTACGCGGAGGACCCGCTGTTCCGCAGGCGCTTCGAGCGCGAGGTCGGCGCGCTGGACCGGATCCGGGGGGCGCACATCGTACGGCTGCTGGGCAGCGGCTGCGACGAGGAACTGGTCTGGGTCGCCACCGAGTACATACCCGGGCCCACGCTCGCCGAGCTGGTCGACGCGTGCGGGCCGGTCGACGCGGCGGCGGCCTGGCGGTTGCTGGCCGACGTGGGGCGGGCGATCGAGGCGATCTGGCGCGCGGGGATCGTGCACCGCGACCTCAAGCCGTCCAACGTCATCCTGGGTGCCGACGGCGCCCGCGTCATCGACTTCGGTGTGGTCCAGGCCGGCGACGGCACCTCGATCACCGCCACCGGCCAGAACGTCGGCACCCCCGCCTACATGTCCCCGGAGCAGGTGCGCGGCCAGGAGGTGACCGCCGCCTCCGACGTCTTCTCGCTGGCCTCCACGCTCACCTACGCCGTCGCCGGGGAGGCCCCGTTCGGCGAGGGCACGGGTGTCGACGTGCTGCACCGGGTGGCGTTCGACCCGCCCCGGGAGGACGTCCTCGACAAAGTCGCGGGCGTCGACCCGGAGTTGGCCGCGTTCATCCGCACCTGCCTGGACAAGGATCCTGAGCTGCGGCCGTTACCCGAGGCGGTGTTCAGAACGGCCATCGGGCATCAGTTGTCGGCGCCGGCCGGTGCCCCGCCACGGGTCCCCTCCCGGCGCGGGCCCTCCCCCGCCGAACGAATCGAAGGACTCGAGGGCGTCGAAGGAGTCGAAGGGCGCGCAGAGGGCGAAGGACTCGGACGGCTTGACGGGCTCGAACGGCCCGCCGCGGCACCCCCGACCTCGCACGCGCCTCCCACACCTCCCGCGCCTCCCTCCTCGCTCTCCGTATCGACCACATCCCGGAAACACGCGAACGCCCCTAAAAAACGCGGCAAGTTGATCGCGGGCGCCATCGCCGCGGCCGCCCTCCTCATCGGCGGCAGCATCACCGCGACGCTGCTCCTGCTGCACCACGACGCCCCCGGGACGTCGGCCGGTCCCGGACCGGGGACGCCCCCGGCCGCCGTCGCACCGGGGAACTCACCCTCAGGGCCTAGCAGTTCGCCGAGTACGTCGGCGACGAAGGGCGGGGCGCCGCAGAGCCCGTCGGGCGCACCGGCCACCCACGATCCCGCGGACCTCGACATCCGGCTCGCCTCCTGCGTCGCCGAACTCGCCTCGCACTCCCACGGCGACTGCGTCAAGGCGCTCCAACTCCTCCTCGCCGGTTACGGGTTGCACGTCACGGTCGACGGCGACTACACCACGGAGACGGCCGCCGCGGTGAAGGTCTTCCAGACCGAGGCCGGCACCACCCCGAGCGGCACGGTCGATCCGCAGACCGCGACGCTGCTGTACGGCACGCCTCGCGGGGCGGTCCAGTCCGGTTCGGTGACCGTCACCGAGAGCGTCCATGCCGTGGATGTCGCCCGATGCCTCGACGTCCACGCGGGCGCGGTGCAGGTCTGGGGATGCGATGGCACGGCGGCCCAGAAGTGGGCGCTGTACCGCGTGCCCGGCCATGTGTCCCAGTTCCTCGTGGTCAATGAGGGCACCCACTACTGCCTGGACGCCGACGCCGGCACGGTCGGCCAGAACTTCTCGAAGATCCGTGCCAGGAACTGCGACGGGCTGAGCGCGCAACGGTGGCAAGTGGGCAGCGCCGGGACCCTGGTCAGCGTCCCGGACGGTTTCTGTCTGGACGCGGATGCCTCCGAGTCGGGGAAGGACGGTCAGACGGTCCAGACCTTCGGCTGTGCGGGCAGCTCCAACCAGGTCTGGAACTGGGGTCCCTGACAGAGCGTCAGAGACGTTCGGCGCTCACGCGTCCCCGTACGCCTCGCCGCCCAGCTCCAGCCCCGCCGTCCCGGCGGTGGCATCGGCCAGCCAGCCCCGGAACGCGTCCACGTCGGCGTCGGGCAGGCCGATCTCGATGGTGACCGCCTCGCCGTAGCGGACGTCCCGGACCTCGCGGCCGGTGGCGCGCAGGTCGTTCTGGACCTTGCCCGCGCGCTGGTGGTCGACGGTCACCGTGGCGAGGCGGAAGCGGCGGCGGGTGATCGTGCCGAGGGTGTCGAGGGCCTCGCCGACCGAGCCGCCGTAGGCCCGGATGAGGCCGCCCGCGCCGAGCTTGACGCCGCCGTAGTAGCGGGTGACGACGGCGACGACGTACCGCATGTCGCGGCGCAGCAGCATCTGGAGCATGGGGACGCCCGCGGTGCCGCCGGGTTCGCCGTCGTCGCTCGCCTTCTGGATCGCGGCGTCGGCGCCGATGACGTAGGCGAAGCAGTTGTGGGAGGCGTCCGTGTGTTCCTTGCGGATGCGGGCGATGACGGCCTGGGCCTCCTGTTCGGTGGCCGCCGGGGCGAGGGCGCACAGGAAGCGGGAGCGGTTGACCTCGGTCTCGTGCACGCCCGGGCGGGCCACTGTGCGGTACTCGTCCTGCATCCGCCCAGCCTATGCGCAGGGCCAGGGGTCGCCCCCGGTCCGGGTGCGGGTGACGATGTGGTGGATACTCGCTCCTCGTCGCCCGGGCACCGGGCACGGTCGTCCGATCACAGGGAGTTCTCAGCATGACCGGCGCGCAGGTGGACCCGAGGGAGAGCGCGGGGTCCGGGGGTCCCGAGTCCGCCGCGGAGCGCTGCCGGGCCTGGCTCCTGGACGGTCTGAGCGAGCAGAGCGCCCGGCATCCGGGCCCGCACGCCACGCCGAACCCGGAGCACGAGGGTCACCGCTGGTGGCGGGTCATGTGTCTGACCGGCGTCGACTACTTCTCCACCCTCGGCTACCAGCCGGGCATCGCGGCCCTCGCGGCCGGACTGCTCTCCCCGCTGGCGACGGTCGTACTCATCGGGCTGACGCTGCTCGGGGCGCTGCCGGTCTACCGGCGGGTGGCGCACGAGTCCCCGCACGGCGAGGGGTCGATCGCCATGCTGGAGCGGCTGCTGCCGTGGTGGTCGGGGAAGATCTTCGTCCTGGTGCTGCTGGGCTTCGCGGCGACGGACTTCATGATCACGGTCACCCTGTCGGCGGCGGACGCGGCGGCGCACGTCGTGGAGAACCCGTTCGCGCCGGGCTGGATGCACGGCGGGAACACCTGGATCACGCTGGTGCTCGTCGGTGCGCTGGGCGCGGTCTTCCTCAAGGGGTTCCGGGAGGCCATCGGCATCGCGGTGGTGCTGGTGGGCGCGTATCTCACGCTCAACGTGGTGGTGCTCGCGGTGTCCGCCTGGGAGGTGCTGAGCCATCCGGTGAAGATCGGCGACTGGACGGACGCGATGACGGCCGCGCACTCCTCGCCGCTCGCCATGGTCGGGGTCGCTCTGCTCGTGTTCCCGAAACTCGCCCTCGGCATGTCCGGCTTCGAGACGGGCGTGGCGGTGATGCCGCAGGTCAAGGGCGATCCGAGCGACACGTACGCGAAGCCGACGGGCCGTATCCGCGAGACCCGCAAGCTGCTCACCACGGCCGCCGTGATCATGTCCGGTTTCCTGCTGCTGTCCAGCCTGGCGACGACCATCCTGATCCCGCAGAGCGCCTTCAAGACGGGCGGCCCGGCGAACGGCCGCGCGCTCGCCTACCTCGCGCACGAGCACCTGGGCCAGGTCTTCGGCACGCTCTACGACGTCTCGACGATCGCGATCCTGTGGTTCGCGGGCGCCTCCGCGCTCGCCGGACTACTGAACCTCGTCCCGCGCTACCTGCCGCGCTACGGCATGGCGCCGGAGTGGACGCGAGCGGTACGCCCCCTGGTGCTGGTCTTCATGGTGACGGCGATCGTCATCACCCTGTGGTTTCACGCGAGCGTCGACGCGCAGAGCGGCGCGTACGCGACCGGCGTGCTGGTGCTGATGCTCTCCGCGGCCTTCGCGTCCACGGTCACCGTGCACAAGCGGGGCCACCGCAGGGCCACGCTCGGGTTCGGCACGATCACCGCCGTGTTCGCGTACACGCTGGTCACGAACGTCATCGAGCGGCCCGACGGCATCAAGATCGCGGGCATCTTCATCGTGCTGATCCTGCTGACGTCGTTCGGTTCGCGCGTGCACCGCGCCTTCGAACTCCGCGCCGCCGAGGTCACGTTCGACAGCGCGGCGTCCCGTTTCGTCGACGAGGCGGCGCGCAGTGGCCCGCTCCGGCTGATCGCGAACGAGCCGCAGGAGCACAGCCGTCGGGAGTACCGGGCCAAGGAGTACAGCCAGCGCGAGGAGACCCATATCCCGGACGGCGGCCCGGTGTTGTTCCTGGAGGTCCTCCTCCGCGACTCCTCGGACTTCTCGGCGGACATCACGGTGCACGGCGAGGAGAAGTACGGGGTACGCCGGCTCCGGATCGAGGGGCCCACGGTGCCGAACGCGATCGCCGCGGTCCTGCTGGTCCTCCGGGACCGCACGGGCGAGGTCCCGCACGCCTACTTCACCTGGACCGAGGGCAATCCGGTGAGCCATCTGATCCGCTTCCTCGTCTTCGGCGACGGCGAGGTCGCGCCGGTGACCCGCGAGGTCCTGCGCCGCGCGGAACCGGATCCCGAGCGCCGGCCTCGCGTGCACGTCGGATGAACGGCCGGTCGTGGCAAGGGTTTTGATCGTCGGCGGCAGCGGCTTCCTGGGCACGGAACTCGTACGCCGGGCGACGGCGGCGGGTTGGGAGACGGCGGCGACGTACTGTTCCTCCCGCCCCGGCGCCGCGCCCGGAGTCACATGGCACCGGCTCGACCTCCGCGACCCCGCCCGCGTCGACGGCATCATGACCGAGGTCGCCCCCGACGCGGTCGTCAACACGACCAGCGGACTGGCCGACTGGGCCGTCACCGCCGACGGTTCGGTCCGCGTGGCGATGGCGGCGGCGCGCTACGGCTGCCGCCTGGTCCACGTCTCCAGCGACGCCGTGTTCTCCGGTTCCCGGATCTCCTACGACGAGTCGTGCCTGCCCGACCCCGTCACCCCGTACGGCGCGGCGAAGGCCGCCGCCGAGACCGCCGTACGCCTCCTGGTACCGGCGGCGGCGGTCGCGCGCACGTCACTGATCATCGGCCACGGCGGCTCCGCGCACGAGCGGATGGTCCACGACCTGGTCGCCGGTGCCCGCGACGGCGTCCTGTTCACCGATGTCGTCCGCTGCCCGGTCCAGGTCGGTGATCTGGCCGCCGGCCTGCTCGAACTCGCCGGGTCCGACCGGTCCGGGATGTTCCACCTCGCCGGCCCGGACGCCCTCAGCCGCCATGAACTCGGTGTGCTCATCGCCCGGCGCGACGGACTCGACGCGACCCGGCTGCCCACCGGACGCCGAGCGGGCACCGCCGAACCCGGCGCCCTGGACGTCCGCTTGACCGGCACCGCCACACAGGGCCGGCTCGGAACCCGGCTGCGCGGAGCCCTGGAATTCCTCCAAGTCCCTTAGCCGCAGCCCCACTTCACGTCTTCTTGCCCCTCGGTACGGTCAGGCCCGTCAGCAGGGCCGTGCCCGGGGCGAGGTCCTGCCAGGTGGCGCCGTGCCAGGCCAGGACCGCGATCGCCGAGGTCGGGAACTTCACGCGGACCTCGTCGAGCGCGCCGTCGAGACCGTCGCCGGCGAGTCCGAGGACCAGTTCCTCCAGGCCGGGGTTGTGCCCGATCAGGAGCAACGTCTCGACCTCGGGCGGCACTTGACGGACGGCGTCGATGAGCTCCGGCACGTCGGCAGCGTAGAGCCCCGGCTCGTACCGTACCGGCGGTGGGGTGCCCCACTCGGCGGAGGCCAACTCCCAGGTCTGGCGCGCCCGTACGGCAGTGGAGCACAGCGCGAGGTCCGGCAGACAGTCGGCCTCGGCGAGGGCGATACCGGCGGCCGGGGCGTCACGGCGGCCGCGCAGGGCGAGGGGGCGCCGGTGGTCGGGAACACCCTCGGGCCAGGCGGACTTGGCGTGCCGCAGCACGACCAGCCGGCGCAACGGACGGCTTCCGGCGCGGGCGCTCACGCCAACGACCCGATGTCACGGGTGAGTTCGAGCCCGAGGAGCCGGTCGGCGTAGGCGTACGTCTCGAAGCGCGCGCCGTCGGGCAGGTCGGGCCAGGTCTCCACCCGGCGCAGCACCCGCAGCACCTCGGGCACGTTCAGATCGTCCTCCCAGGCGGCCCGCAGTTCCGCCCGCACCTCGTCGGGCACCGGCCGCGAGGGCAGCCGCGCCCAGCCGGCGACCGACCCGCGCCAGTGCGCCAGGGTCCGCCGCGCCTCCTCCAGCCCCTCCGCGTCGAGCCGTACCGGCAGGTCCCGGGCGTGCGAGAGCAGAGCGAGACGGAGCGCGCCCGGGTCGGAGAGGTCCGGCACGGAGGCCGTGGGCGCGTCGACGGGCGCTACGGCCACCAGGACTCCCCCGGGTTCCGCCACGCCCTCCGTCGCCACGTGGAGGACCTGCGCCTCACCGAGTCCGGAGCCGAGGTCTCCGCCGTCCTCGAAGGGCCGTATGCCCAATGCCCTTGCGGCGGACCGGAGTTCGGGCTGCTCGTGCTCGCCGGTGAGCAGCGACCAGACGGGGGTGCCGCCGAGTTCGAGGGCGCGTACGAGGAGATCGGAGAAGAGGAGGACTCGTAGTGTCGTGGGAGTCAGGCCCGACGCGTGTGCCTCGACCCTGGTCAGGCCACGGCGGGCGGGGGCGGCTTCGACGGGCTCGCCGGTTCGGGCGTCGATGATGCGCAGCACGGCCTGAGCGTAGGCGGGCGGACGGCCGTACGCATGCATGTTCGCTCCGCTCCGGCCGAGGTGGCGGGATTCACCCCGGTCTGTCCGGCGCGCCGGGGGTGTGCGAGCCCGCGTGCGTTCACCCGTTCGCCCATCCCGCCTTTCGCCGAGGCCGGTGGGGCGTGTGGGGTGGGAGCAGCCCCGACCAGCACCCCGGACGAGACGACCCCCGGAGACTCCCGATGACCGACCGCATGTTCCCCCGCACACCGTCGCCGGCGCCCCTTCGACGACGACTGCTCGTCCTGACCGCCGCGCTCGTCGCCGGTACGGCGCTCCTCCCGCCCGGCATCGCGGCCGCCGCGCCGCTCCGCTCCGACGCCTGGGAGGTCTCCGCACGGGTTCTGGGCGGCGGGGTGACCATCGTGCCGGGGCGGTCCGGGCTGATGGAGATCGGCGGGTACGGCGGCGCCGCGCTGCCGGCCGGGTCCTCGCTGCGGCTGACCGCGCCCGCCGGGGCCCGGGTCACGGGTACGCCCCTCGCCGACACGGCGCGGTTCCAGGGCTCGGTGACTGCCGACGGGGCGAGCGGCACGTACACATACGTCCGTGACTCGGGGCCCGGTTCGTGGAAGGACGGCGGCTATCCGTTCGCGCTCGCCGTGGACGCGCGGGCGGTGCCGGGGACGCGGCTGCCCGGGTGCGCCGTCGTGCTGACCGACGCGGGTGGAGCCCGGCGCGCGTCCGGCCGCTGCACCGTGACCGTCGGCATGCCCGTGCCGACGCTGAGCGAGCCGGCGGGCGGCACCTTCGTGTCCGGCGGGGCGCGGATCGCGGGGACCTCCTATCCGGGGGCGCGGGTCAGTGTCCTGGACGCCGCCGAGCACAAGGTCTGCGCGGGTGTCGCGCGCGTCGACGGCACTTGGTCGTGCACGCCGGACGTTCCCCTGCCCGCGGGCGCCAACCGCCTGCACGCGAGCGCCGCGTTCAACGGGGTGTCGGCGGTCGGCGAGGACGTCGACTTCACGGTGACCGCGAGGACCGAGAAGACCGCGCCCGCCGCGCAGACCCCCTGAGTCGCGCCGGTTCAGCGGGCGGCGACGAGCTCCCGCAGTGTTTTCGCCACGACGGCCGGGTCCTCCTCCGCCATGAAGTGGCCGCAGGTCACGGTCTCGTGCCGCAGGTCCGGTGCCCAGGCGTTCCACAGGGCCGCCGCGTCGAAGCCGAGCGCGGCGCCCCAGTCCTGCTGGAGGACGGCGACCGGCATCCGCAGCCGGTTGCCGGCGTCGCGGTCGGCCCGGTCGTGAGCGACGTCGACACCTGCGGAGGCGCGGTAGTCGGCCACGATCGAGGGGACCGCCGCGCGGCACGCGTCCAGGTAGGCGGCGCGGAGGTCGGCGGGGATCGCGGACGGGTCCTCGGTCCAGAGGTCGAGGAAGTGGCCGAAGAACGCGTCGGGTGCGGCGGCGATCAACTGCTCGGGCAGGCCCGGGGGTTGGGCCATCAGGTAGAGGTGGAAGCCGACGGCGGCGGTGACGCCGTGCAGCACGTCCCACATGTCCAGGGTGGGGAGTACGTCGAGGCAGGCGAGGTGGGTGATCGTGCCGGGGTGGTCGAGTCCGGCGCGGAAGGCGACCAGGGCGCCGCGGTCGTGCCCGGCGAGTGCGAAACGGTCGTGGCCGAGCGCGCGGGCGAGGGCGACGACGTCGGCGGCCATGGTGCGCTTGGCGTAGCCGGAGCCGTCGGTCTCGGCGGGCTTGTCGCTCGCGCCGTAGCCGCGCAGGTCGGGGCAGATCACCGTGTGGTCGGCCGCGAGGTCGGCGGCGACATGGCGCCACATGAGGTGGGTCTGCGGAAAGCCGTGCAGCAGCACGATCGGGCTGCCGGAGCCGGACACGGCCGCGTTCAGGGAGACGCCGTCCGCGACGGGGACGCGGTGGTAGGTGAAGCCGGGGATGGTCGGTGGCATGGAGCGCTCTTCCTTCGTGCGGTCGTGACGGATGCTCGTGGAGTCGTGACGGATGTTCGTGGAGTCCTGGCGGATGCCTCCGAGCCTGCCTCGCCCCGATGAGCATCGAGTGAGCGCGCTACCGTGACCTGGGGCGATGCCCCGGAAAGGGAGGGGCGGCGATGGAGATCGCGTTCGGGGTGCTGGGGCCGGTCGCGGCCTGGGACGGTGCCGGGGACGTGATTGCCCTGAAGGGGCCGCGGCACCGGGCGGTGCTGGCCCGGCTGCTCGTCGCCCGGCGTCGGGTCGTACCGGTCGCGCGTCTGGTCGAGGATCTGTGGGCGGACCATACGGAGCCACCCGCCGACGCGGTGGGCGCGGTGCGCACCTTCGTGGCCGCGCTGCGCCGAGCCCTGGAACCCGAGCGCCCGCCGCGCACTCCGGCCCGGCTGCTGGTCACCGAGGGCCCGGGGTACGCGCTGCGCGCCGAGGCCGAGGCCGTGGACGCCTGGCGGTTCGAGCGGGCGGTGACCGCCGCCGCGACCCTGCCGGACCCGCACGCGCTCAACCGGCTGGAGGAGGCGTTGAGTTGGTGGCGGGGCCCGGCCTACGCCGATTTCGGCGACGAGGCCTGGGCCCGCGCGGAACGCTCCCGTCTCACCGAACTCCGCCTGCACGCCGTCGAACGCCGGGCCGAGACCCAACTCGCCCTGGGCCGGGCCGCCGTGGCGATCCCCGACCTTGACGCGCACGTGGCCGAGCATCCCTGGCGCGAGGACGCCTGGCGCCTGCTGGCCCTGGCCCTCTACCGCACCGGCCGCCAGGGCGACGCGCTCGCGGTACTGCGCCGGGCGCGCACCCTCCTCGGAGAGCAGCTCGGCGCGGACCCGGGCCCGGCCCTGCGCCGCCTGGAGGCGGACATCCTGGATCATGCCCCGCGTCTGGACCCCGGTCCCGGTGATCCGGCGGAACAGGTGTGGGCGCGGGCGACCGCCGCCTACGACCGGACGGTGGCGCCCGGCGCCCGCGCCCGCCTGGAGTCGACGGTGGGCCTGCTCCGCGATCTCGCGGTGACCGGAGGCGGCGGCCTGGAGGCGGCCCGCGGACACCGCCTCGCGGCGATCACGGCGGCGCGGGAACTGGGCGACCCGGAACTCACCGCCCGCGTGATCGGCGCCTACGACGTCCCGGCGATCTGGACCCGCGCCGACGACCCACGGCAGGCGGCGGACACGGTGGCCGCGGCCGAACACACCCTGGCCGCACTCCCGCCAGACGCCCAACTCACCTCACGGGCCCGCCTGTTGGCCACGATCGCCCTGGAGTCACGGGGCACCCGCTCCGCACGCGGACCCCAGGCCGCCCGCCAGGCGGAGGACCTCGCTCGCCAGTTGGAGGACCCCGCACTCCTGGCCTTCGCTCTCAACGGCACGTTCATGCAGACCTTCCACCGCGCCGGCCTGGCCCCCCAACGGGACGAGATCGGCGCCGAGTTGATCGCCCTGTCGACCCGGCACGGCCTGGTCACCTACGAGGTGCTCGGGCGTCTGATACGACTCCAGTCCCGCAGCGCCCTCGCGGACTTCACCGGAGCCGACGCCCACGCGACGGCGGCGGACCGCCTGGCGGACCGTCATGAACTGCCGCTGGTGAGCGTGTTCACGACCTGGTACCGGGTCCTACGGCTCACCGCGACCGGCAGCCCCCGGTCGGCCGAGGTGGCAACGGCCTACCGGCACGCGGCACTTCGGCTGGACGGAGCCGGGATGCCCGGGCTGGAACGCGGGCTGCTGCCGCTGGCCCTGTTGTGCCTGCGCCTGCGGAGCGGACAGCCCGCCCAGACCGACGAGCACATCGACTGGGGACCGTACGAACCATGGGCCCGCCCGCTGGTGCTCCTGGCCCAGGACCGTCCCACCGAGGCCCGAGCGGCGCTGAGTTCGCTCCCGGACCCGCCCCGCGACCTCCTTTTCGAGGCCCTGTGGTGCCTGGCCGCCCGCGCGGCTCTCGCCGTGGGCGACCGGGGCACGATGGAGCGCGCTTTCGCCGAACTGACGCCAGCCGCAGCCGAGTTGGCCGGGGCGGGCAGCGGCCTGCTCACCCTGGGCCCGGTCGCGCACCACCTCGACGACCTCGCCGCGGCGCTACGACGCCCTCGGTGAGCCCGCGCGTCAGTCGCTCACCTGCACCACCGCGGTCGCCCCGGCCCGCACCGTCGGCGTCGCGTACGTGTAGGTCACGCCGTTGACCGTCTTGGTGCGCACGTGCTGCGGGACGCCGTTCACCTTGATCTTCTTGTGGACGCCGGGGAAGCGGGCCTCCCAACTGTAGGAGCCCTTGCGCGAGTTGTTCGTCAGCGTGGTCCTGGTCGCGCCGTCGTGGCGGACGGTGACCGTACCCGTGCCGATGGGGACGTCCGCCGCCTGGAGCCACTTCATGCCAGACGGCAGCTGCGACTGGGTGGTCACCTTGTGGTCGGGCGCGTCCGGGGTGATGCCCATCAGCCCCTGGACGGTCTGGCTGACCAGGGTGAACGACACCTCGGGGTAGTCGCCGTTGGGGCCCTGGCTGGAGTTGATGTGCTGGGTCTCCCGCTCGCCGTAGATCTTCTTCATCCACTGCCAGGCGGTGTCGGGGCGGTTGTTCTTGAAGAACATGTCGGGGAGGTAGGTCGTCGACTCGATGTTGGGCGAGCCGTCCGGGCCCAGTTCCTGCGCCTGGATGTAGTCGAGGTAGGCGTCGTTGCGCGCGCCGGGGTCGATGATCTGCTTCATCGGCATGAAGACGCTGTTCTCCTTGCCCCAGCCGGTGACCGGGGTGCCGGAGGTGGTGTACGCGCGGACCATGTCGGCCCCGCTGCCGGTGCCGCTCCAGTCGTCGTTGAAGTACGTCTTCAGGTCGGCGGCGCGCTTGTCGTACGTCCTGGCCAGCGCGGTGTCCCCCTTGCCGCGCGCGAGCACGGCCATCGCCAGGTACGCCTGGTACTCGGACGCGATGCCGTCCCCGGCCTCGGCGAGACCGTCGCCGTCCTGTTCGTTGTAGCTGGCGGCGCCCTGGAAGATGCCCTGGCCCGTGCCCTCGGCGACCTTGACCTTGCCGTTGTCCTTGGCCGAGTTGTGCAGGTCGATGAACTGCTCGGTGGCGTGCCGGTAGAAGTCCCACAGCACCGGGTCGTCGACGTATCTGCGGTCGCCGGTCCACAGGTACGCCTGGGCCGCCTTCTCGACGAGTTCGAACGTGGCGGGCACCTCGCGGACGAAATTGTCCGGGCTCTTGTAGTCGATGCTCAGGTAGGTCCTGGCGTCGAAGTTGAGGGACCACACCGGGAAGTACTTGTGCTCGGCGGTGGCCGACTGGGCGTACGAGCGGAGCATCGTCTCGTTCTCGGCGTCGAGGCCGATGAGGTGGGCGCCGGCGAGCTGGTGGGTCATGTCGCGGGAGTAGTAGGCGCTGCGGTTGGCGTAACCGGCCCAGTAGGTGGGCTCGTACGACGCGCTGCCGGTGCCGCCGGTCTGGTACTCGTCCACGTTGATCGGGCCTACGGTGCCCGGGAGTTGGACCCAGCTGTTGGCCTTCTTCTGGGCCCAGTCGAACATCGCGACGACCTCGGGGTCGGACGAGGTCACCTTCGGGTCGGCGGACGCGGCGGGCGAGATCATCAGGTCGTCGGCGTTGACCCAGGCGCTGCCGGAGCCGAATTCGATCTGGAGCCGGTCGCCGGTCTTCAGCGCGACGTCGCTGATGGTGTACCGGGCGTAGCCGGGGTGCTGCGGCAGGGTGATCGTCTCGACGGTCTCGCCGTTGCGCCGGATCGTGTATGTGCCGCCGGTGCCGGCGCTCCCGATCCACGCGGAGAAGTCGTAACTCCCGTTCCTGGGCGCGACGATGGTCAGCTCGGCACTCTTGCCGGCTCCGGCGTCGAGGTAGAGGAAGCGCTCGCCGCCGTGCCTGTTGCCGGTGCCGACGCCGGCGCCCGAGGTGAACGTCCAGCCCGTGCCGCCGTTCTCGAACCCCGGGTCCGGGATGGCGAGTTGGGGGCGGGGCGCGGCGGACGCGGTGGCCGACAGAGCGGGAGCCATCGGGGCGAGCAGAGCAACAGCGGTGAGCAGCATGAGCCTTGAGGGCTTCATCGGGTCTCCCGGTCTTCGGTCACTGCGGGGTGGGGGCCGCGTGGTGGCCGGAAAGCTAGCAGGGGCGGAAGTGGCGATTCAATGGTCATGCGTGAGAAACATGGAAGACACGCAGTTCTGCTGCTACTTTGCACGGCAGGATGAATTGAAAGTTTTCATCTGCTTCTTGCAAGTCGGGCTCGAAAGGAACCGCATGAAGGTCGGGATCACCGAGGTCGCGGAGCGCGCGCGGGTGAGCGAGGCCACGGTCAGCCGGGTCATCAACCGGCGTCAGGGCGTGTCCCGCAAGACCCGCGAGGCGGTCGAGCAGGCGATGGCCGACCTGGGGTACGAGCGGCAGACCCGGGGTCAACTCGTCGCGGTCGTCACCGAGTTGGTCTCCAACCCGTTCTTCGCCGATGTCGCCGAGCGCATCGAGTCCGTCCTCGCCCCGCACGGCCTGAAGACGGTCCTGTGCCCGTGCTTCCCGGGCGGGGTGCAGGAGTTGGACTTCGTGACCTCGCTCGCCGACCGGGGCGTGGCGGCCGTCGTGTTCCTCTCGGCCAGCAACACCCTTGAGGGCGCGGACCCTTCGGCGTACGAACTCCTGCGGTCCCGCAGGATCCCGTTCGTCGGGATCAACGGCCGGTTCGAGGGGGTGAGCGAGGCCCCGGTCTTCTCCACCGACGACCTGCTCGCCGCCGAACTCGCCGTCGACCATCTGCACCGGCTCGGTCACCGCCGTATCGGCATGGCGTCCGGCCCGGTCGGCAACCGCCCCGCCGACCGCCGTGTCAGCGGTTTCATCGCCTCGCTGGCCAAGCGCGGTGTCGAGGACCCGGAGCAGTGGGTGGTCCGGCAGTCGTACACCGTCGAGGGCGGCCAGTCCGCCGCGATCTCGCTCCTCGGCCGGGGTGCCACGGCGATCGTCGCGGCCAGCGACTACATGGCGTTGGGCGCGATCCGCGGGGCGCGCCGGCAGGGGTACGACGTCCCGGGCGATGTGTCGGTCGTCGGCTACGACGGCTCCATGATCATGGACTTCGTCGACCCGCCGCTCACCACGGTCCGCCAGCCTGCCGACCGGCTGGCCTCGGAGGCGGGGCGCGGCGTCCTCGCCCTGGTCGGCAACCGTGACGTCCCTGTCGGCGAGCTTCTCTTCGACCCCGAGTTGGTGATCCGCGCGAGCACGGGGGCGCCGAAGGCGTGAACTCCCTTTGCTCGTCCAGACCATTGACCTAGAGGTCGGATCTAAGGACACTCCAGTCGGAGATCCGACCAGGGAATCGGCGGCAACTCCACCTATTCATCGGGTGTTTCGCGGCTCATGGCCGTGCATCATGAATGCTCCGGAGGGGCTATGTCTCGGTTCGTGTTCGTCGGGGTGGCGCTCGCGCTGCTCGTCGGCGGCGGCAGTCCTGTGGCTGCGGCGCAGAGAACGACGCCGGTGGCGGTGGTCGACGTGGACGCGTTCGGAGCCGACCCCACCGGCCGGACGGACTCGACGCCCGCCGTCGTCGCGGCGCTCCGGCACGCCAAGAAGGTCGATCACGGCCGGCCGGTCCGGATCGTCTTCTCGAAGGGCACCTACCAGCTCTACCCCGAACGGGCCGAGACACGTGAGCTGTATGTCTCCAACACCGTTGGCGCGGACCAGCGTTACCGGGACAAGAAGATCGGGCTGCTCGTCGAGGACATGCACGACGTGACCGTCGACGGCGGCGGGGCGAAGCTCGTCTACCACGGGCTCCAGACGGCGTTCGCGTCGATCCGCTCGACGAACGTGACGTTCCAGAACTTCTCGTTCGACTACGCGGCCCCCGAGGTCATCGACGCGACCGTCGCCACCGCCGGTGTCACCGCCGGCACCGACGCCCACGCCTACCGCGTCCTGAAGATCCCGGCCGGCAGCCCGTACGAGGTGAACGGCACGCACATCACCTGGCTCGGCGAGAAGAGCCCGGCCACCGGACAGCCGTACTGGCAAGGTGTCGACGGACTTCAGTACACCCAGATCCACGACCCCAAGGCGCAACGGACCTGGCGCGGCGACAACCCGCTGTTCAACGACGTGTCCTCGGTCACCGACCTTGGCGACCGCCGGATCCGCATCGACTACAGCACCGCGACGCAGCCGACGGACGCCGGGCTCGTCTACCAGATGCGCCTGATCGAGCGGACGGAACCGGGCGCCTTCATCTGGCAGTCCAAGAACGTCACGATGCGCTCGATGAACGCCTACTACCTCCAATCCTTCGGTGTGGTGGGCCAGTTCAGCGAGAACATCACGATCGACAAGGTGAACTTCGCGCCCGATCCGAAGTCCGGCCGGTCGACGGCGTCGTTCGCGGACTTCGTGCAGATGTCCGGCGTCAAAGGCAAGGTCTCCATCACCCGGAGCCTCTTCGACGGCCCGCACGACGACCCGATCAACATCCACGGCACGTACCTGGAGGTCGTCGGGCAACCGGGGCCGAACACGCTGACCCTCGCCTACGAACACCCGCAGACCGCCGGGTTCCCGCAGTTCGCACCCGGCGACGAGGTCGAGTTCACGACGAAGCGCACGATGACCCCGGTGGCGGACCCGCACGCGAAGGTCACGGCGGTCGACGGCCCCAGCGGCATGGACCACACCAAGTCCCTCACCACGATGAACATCACCTTCGACCGGCCGGTCCCCGCCGGGGTCGAGATCGGCGGCACGGTCGTCGAGAACATCACGGCCACCCCGTCGGTCGTCATCTCGGGCAACACGTTCCGCAACGTGCCGACGCGCGGCATCCTGGTCACCACCCGCAAGCCGGTCCTGATCGCCGGCAACCGCTTCGACGCGATGTCCATGGCCAGCATCTACGTCTCCGCCGACGCCTACCAGTGGTACGAGTCCGGCCCGGTCGCCGACCTCACGATCCGCGACAACTCCTTCACGCGCCCCACCGGCCCGGTCATCTTCGTCGAGCCGACCAACCAGGTGGTCGACCCGGCGCACCCGGTGCACCACGACATCAAGGTCGAGCACAACTCCTTCGACATCGGCGATGTGACGGTGGTCAACGCCAAGAGCGTCGGCGGCTTCACCTTCACCGGCAACACGGTCCGCCGACTGGCGACGGCGGACCAACCGCCGTACACCTCCCCGCTGTTCGTCTTCCACGGCAGCTCGGGCATCAAGATCGCCCACAACCGCTACGACAAGGGTCTCAACACGTCCGTGGTCGAGGACTGAGGAACCGGCTGAGGAATGGGCTGAGGAATCGTGACGCTCCGCCCGCTGTTGTCCCAGGCAGCAGCGGGCACACGATTCCCCAGGAGGCCGAGCATGTACGGCGACTCAGCAACGATCCGCAAGATCCTCACCGAGTCCGGCGACACCTGGGCCGTCGTGGGCCTGTCGTCGAACGAACGGCGTGCGGCACACGGCGTGGCCGACGTCCTCCAGCGCTACGGCAAGCGCATCGTGCCCGTCCACCCGAAGGCGGAGACGGTGCACGGCGAGCAGGGCTACGCCTCGCTGGCGGACATTCCCTTCGAGGTGGACGTCGTGGACGTCTTCGTCAACAGCGACCTCGCCGGCCCGGTCGCCGACGAGGCAGTCGCCATCGGCGCGAAGGCCGTCTGGTTCCAGCTCGGCGTGATCGACGAGGGCGCTTACGACCGTACTCGCGCCGCCGGTCTCGACATGGTCATGGACCGCTGCCCGGCGATCGAGATCCCACGGCACGGCTGACCTGCGCCGACCTGTGCGGACGCTGTGTAAAAGAAGCTCTCCAGCCCGAGTCAAAGTTCAGGCAACGCACTTCTGTAAATATTCATTCATTCCTAGCCTGAGGCCTCCCGACCGTTAAGCATGCGTGCTGACTTCGAGAGGCGCCTTGACATGGCGAGTGTTGACCAGTACATCCCGGAGGCCACGAGCAAACCGGGTGGACTGCGCCGGGACGTCGGACTGATAGGCCTGATGTGGGCCTCAGTCGGCTCCATCATCGGCTCCGGATGGCTGTACGGCGCCAAGAACGCCGTCATGGTGGCCGGCCCCGCGGCGATCATCTCGTGGGTGATCGGTGCGGTCGCGATCGTCCTGCTGGCACTGGTGCACGCCGAACTCGGCGGCATGTTCCCGGTGGCGGGCGGCACGACGCGTTATCCCCACTACGCCTTCGGCGGCCTGGCCGGTATGTCGTTCGGCTGGTTCGCCTGGCTTCAGGCGGCGACCGTAGCCCCGATCGAGGTCGAGGCCATGATCGGCTACGCCGGTCACTGGGACTTCGCGAAGGGCTATCTGCACGCGAAGGACAGCACCCTGACGACCAGCGGCCTCATCGTCGCCATCGTCCTGATGGCCGTGTTCGTCGCGGTCAACTTCCTCGGGGTGAAGGTCCTCGCGCACACCAACAGCGCGGCCACCTGGTGGAAGATCGCCGTCCCGCTGGCCACGATCTTCATCGTCGCGGCGGGCAACTTCCATCCGGGCAACTTCACTTCGGAGAGTTTCGCCCCCTTCGGTGCCAAGGGCGTGCTGAGCGCCATCAGCACCAGCGGCATCATCTTCGCCCTCCTCGGCTTCGAGCAGGCGATCCAGCTCGCGGGCGAGAGCCGTAACCCGAGGCGTGACCTGCCGCGCGCGACCCTCGGCTCGGTCGCGATCGGCGCGACGATCTACGTCCTGCTCCAGGTCGTGTTCATCGCCGCGCTGCCGCACAGCACGTTCTCGCACGGCTGGGCCAAGCTCAACTTCCCTGGTATCGACGGCCCTTGGGCAGGCCTGGCCACCCTGGTCGGCCTGGGCTGGCTGAGCGTCGTGCTCTACCTCGACGCCGTGGTCTCCCCCGCCGGCACCGGCCTGATCTACACCACCGCCACCTCCCGCGTCTCCTACGGCCTCTCCCGCAACGGCTACGCGCCGAAGGTGTTCGAGAAGACGGACGCGCGGGGCGTGCCGTGGTTCGGCCTGATCCTCTCCTTCGTGACCGGTGTCGTCTGCTTCCTGCCCTTCCCGAGCTGGCAGCAGCTGGTCGGCTTCATCACCTCGGCGAGCGTCCTGATGTACGCGGGCGCACCGCTGGCGTACGGCGTCTTCAGCGACAAACTGCCGGACCACGACCGCCCCTACCGTCTCCCCGGCGGCAAGGTGATCTCCCCGCTGTCCTTCGTGGTCGCCAACCTCATCATCTACTGGGCGACTTGGGGCATCCTCTGGCGGCTCGGTGTGGCGATCGTCCTCGGTTACGTCCTGCTCGGCGGCTACGCCCTCTACGCCAAGAGCAAGAACCTCCCCGACGCACCCCGGCTGGACTTCAGGGCCGCCCAGTGGCTTCCGGTCTACCTGATCGGCATGGGCGTCATCTCCTGGCAGGGCGGCTTCGGCGGCCAGGGCCACATCCCGCTGTGGTGGGACATCCTGATCATCGCCGCGTTCTCCCTGGCCATCTACTACTGGGCCCGCGCCGTCTCCTCGCACCCGGACGAGATCCACCGCAGCATCGACGAGGTCGTGGTGGTGGACGTGCCCACGCACTGATCCGGTCCCTTCCGCACAGAATCCGAACCGGCCGCCGTCCAGGTGGCCGGTTTCGGCTGTCTGGACACCGTCATAATGGTCCGGTGACCTTCACCTCCCCCCACCCCAACTCCGCGTCCGCACAACACTTTCCGGTCGTCGTCGTGGGCGCCGGACCCGCCGGGCTCACCATCGGGAACATCCTGCGCGCCGCCGGGATCGACTGTCTGGTGCTGGAGACGGAGAGCCGGGAGTTCATCGAGCAGCGGCCCCGGGCCGGAGTCATCGAGGAGTGGGCCGTTCGTGGGCTTCAGCAACGGGGGCTCGCCGAGCGGCTGTTGGAGCGGGCGCAACTGCACACCGAGTGCGAGTTCCGGTTCGGCGGGCAGCGGCACCGGTTCTCCTACACGGAGTTGACGGGGCATCACCACTTCGTCTATCCGCAGCCGTTGCTGGTGACGGACCTCGTGCGGGAGTACGCGGACGTGCGCGGCGGCGCGATCCGTTTCGGCGTCCAGGACGTCCAGCTGCACGATCTCGACTCCGATCGCCCAGCGGTGTCGTACACCGACCCGGAAACAGGTCAACGGCAGTTCGTGCACGGCGACTTCGTGGCCGGCTGCGACGGTGCGCGCGGGGTCACCCGGGCCGCGCTGCCGCCGGAGCGGGCCCGGATCGCGCGGCACGACTACGGCATCGGCTGGCTCGCCCTGCTCGCGGAGGCGCCGCCGTCCTCGGACTGTGTGCTGTTCGGCGTCCATCCGCGCGGGTTCGCCGGGCACATGGCGCGCAGTCCCGAAGTCACCCGCTACTACCTCGAATGCCCGCCCGGCGACGACCCCGACAACTGGCCGCACGACCGCGTCTGGGCCGAGCTCCAGCACCGCCTGGCCGCGACCGGCGCCCCGCCGCTGACCGAGGGCCGGCTGATCGAGAAGCGCGTGCTCGACATGCACAACTACGTTGTCGAACCGATGGTGTTCGGCCGTCTCTTCCTCGCCGGCGACGCGGCCCACCTCACCGCGCCCATCGCCGCGAAGGGCATGAACCTCGCCCTGCACGACGCGTTCCTGCTCGGCGACGCGCTCGTCGCCCACCTCACGAAGGGCGACTCCGCGGGCCTCAACACCTACTCGGAGGCCTGTCTGGGGCGCGTCTGGGAGTACCAGGAGTTCTCCCAGTGGCTCTCCGACGTCTACCACGGCGCCTCGTCCGGCGACCCGTACCGCGCGGGCACCACCCTCGCCCGCCTGCGCCGCGTCTTCGAATCCCCTTCCGCCGGGCTCGCGTTCGCGGAGAGCTACCTGGGCAAGGACCCCAACTCCTGAGGCAGGGCTGTCAGTCGTGCGGCGGGCGGTCGCTCAGCCGGTGGTCCGCCACGTTCAACGCCTCGTCGACCAGCCGCCGCAAATGACCGTCGCTCAACGCGTAGATCACCCGGCGGCCCTCCTTGCGCGTGGTCACCAGGCCCGCGAGACGCAGTCGTGCCAGGTGCTGGCTGACCGCCGGGCGGGCCGCGTCGCATGTCTCCGTGAGCGTGGTGACGTCGGACTCGCCCGCCGTCAGCGCGTGCAGGAGGGTCAGGCGGGTGCGGTCGCCGAGGAGGGCGAGAAGTTCGGCGGCCAGCGCGAACTGTTCCTCGCCCGGGGTGCGCGGATGCGCATCGTGCGCAGGTGATAGGTGCATGCGTGCGCTCATACGCACATAATGGCCCCGTGGACGTCGTACGTCCACCCGCGCACCGGAAGGGGACCCACGTGAGCGACCGACACCACCACGAGCACGGGCACGAGCACCCGGATCACGATCACCATCAGCACTCCCCCAGGGGAATCCGTCACCGCCTCGGGCACCTCCTCACCCCGCACTCCCACGAGACCGCCGACAAACTCGACTCCGCCCTGGAGTCCTCGGCCCGCGGTATGCGCGCGCTCTGGGTGTCGCTCGCGGTGCTCGGGGTGACGGCGCTGGTACAGGCGGTCGTGGTGGTCGTGTCCGGGTCGGTCGCGCTGCTCGGCGACACGGTGCACAACGCGGCGGACGCGCTGACCGCCGTACCGCTCGGCATCGCGTTCGTGCTCGGCCGCCGGGCCGCCACGCGGCGCTTCACGTACGGCTACGGGCGCGCCGAGGACCTGGCCGGTATCGCGATCGTGCTGACGATCGCCGCGTCCGCCGCCTTCGCGGCCTGGGCGGCGGTGGACCGGCTGTTCGCTCCGCGTCCCGTGACACACGTGTCCGTGGTCGCCGTCGCGGCGCTCGTCGGGTTCGTGGGCAACGAGTGGGTGGCCAGGTACCGCATCCGCGTCGGCCGGGAGATCGGGTCCGCCGCGCTGGTCGCCGACGGACTCCACGCCCGTACGGACGGGTTCACCTCGCTGGCCGTGCTGCTCGGGGCCGGCGGTTCGGCGCTGGGCTGGCAACTCGCCGACCCGATCGTGGGGTTGGCGATCACGGCCGCGATCGCGCTGGTCCTGCGGGACGCGGCGCGCGAGGTGTTCCGGCGCGTGATGGACGCCGTCGATCCCGACCTCGTGGACCGGGCCGAGCACGCCGTGCGAGAGGTCGAAGGGGTGCGCGGGGTGGGCGAGTTGAGGCTCCGCTGGATCGGGCACCGGCTGCGCGCCGAGGTGGCGGTGGTCGTGGACGGGGAGGCGACGGTACGGCAGGCCCACGCCGTGGCCGTGGCTGCGGAACACGCGCTGCTGCACGCGGTGCCGCGGCTCACCGCGGCCCTGGTGCACGCCGATCCGGCACCGGTGCCCGGCGAGGCAGACCCGCATGGGGAGTTGGCCCACCACCACGCCATGGCGTGAGGCCGGTTCTCTACGGCTCGGGGTTCAGGCGACGCCCAGCCCCTCCAGGACCACCGCGCCCGGAAGTTCCGCGAACGCCTTGCCCGGGACGAGGAGTTTGCCGCGGCGGCGTCCGCTGCCGACCAGGACGTACGGCAGGTCGACGACGGCCGAGTCCACCAACACCGGCCAGCCGGCGGGGAGTCCGACGGGGGTGATGCCGCCGTACTCCATGCCGCTCTCGCCGGTCGCGGTGTCCATCGACGCGAACGAGGCCTTGCGGGCGCCGAGTTGGCGGCGGACGACGCCGTTGACGTCGACGCGGGTGGTGGACAGGACCACGCACGCGGCCAGCGTGGTCCCGCCGCCGCGCTTTCCGGCCACGACCACACAGTTGGCGGACTGGTCCAGCAGCTCACGGCCGTAGTGCTCGACGAAGGTGGCGGTGTCGGCCCACTCGGGGTCGGTGTCGACGTAGACGAACTGGTCGGCGGGGACGCTGCCGTGCCAGGCGCGCACGGCGTCGGCGACCGGGCGGGTCAGTTCGCCGAGGCAGTCGGGGGCCGGGGTGGCGTGGTCGAAGTGTCCGATGGGTGCGCGCATGACGGCACGCTAACAGTCGCAGGACGGCTGCTCACGGGGTGTCCCGGTGCACCGGCGGGACGGACACCGCCATCACCATCTCCATCGGTTCGTCGCCCCGATTGCCGTACGTGTGCGGGGTGTTGGCCTCGAAGGTGGCGCTGGCGCCGGCCGGGACGACATGGTCCTCCCCGTCCACGGTGAGGGTCAGCTCGCCGGTGGTGACATGGACCAGTTCGACGGTGCCGGTGGGGTGGGGCTCGGAGGCGCTGGAATCCCCCGGCATCAGCCGCCAGTCCCACATCTCCAGCGGTCCGGGTGCCTCGGTGCCGGCGAGGAGGCGGTTGTAGCTGCCGGCATCGGTGTGCCAGAGCCGTACCGCGCGCTCGGCGGGGACAATGCGGACCTTCGGGCCCTGCTCGTAGTCGAGCAGGGTGGTGATGCTGACGCCGAGGGCGTCGCCGATCTTGACGACCGTGCCGATGCTGGGGTTGGTGCGGGCCTGCTCGATCTGGATGAGCATGCCCCGGCTGACGGCGGCCCGGGCGGCGAGCACGTCCAGGGTGAAGCCGCGCACCGAGCGCCAGTGCTTGACGTTGCGAGCCAGGGACTGGTTCAGCAGGTCGAGGTCCGACACGTTCCGCCCATACCTTCAGGTCAATATTGTGGATGACAGAGTTCAGTTCAGTGAACTACGGTGTGATGCACCCGATCGTTCAGCGAACTGCACCGAACTGTACTGCGAGGCTCCCCGTGACAGCATTCTTCGCCCTGGTCACCAGCCTCCTGTGGGGAGTGGCCGACTTCGGCGGCGGCCTGCTGACCAGGCGGACCCCGGCGCTGACGGTGGTCGTGGTCTCGCAGGGGATCGCGGCGGCCGTGCTCGGCGCGGTCGTGGTGGCCACCGGGGGCTGGAGCGAGGCCGGACCGCGGTTGTGGTTCGCGTTCGCGGCGGGGGTGGTGGGGCCGGTCGCGCTGTTCAGTTTCTACAAGGCGCTGGCGCTGGGTCCGATGGGCGTCGTCTCGCCGCTCGCGACGCTGAGCGTGGCCGTACCGGTCGGGGTCGGCCTGTTCCTCGGCGAACGGCCCGGCCTGATGCAGGTGGCCGGGATCGCGGTCGCCGTCACCGGGGTCGTCCTCGCGGGCGGCCCCCAGTTGCGGGGCGCGCCCGTCCAACGGCAGACGATCCTGCTGACTCTGATCGCCGCGCTCGGCTTCGGCACGGTGTTCGCGCTGATCGCGGAGGCGTCCAGCAGCGTGACCGGCCTCTTCCTCGCGCTGTTCGTGCAGCGCCTCACGAACGTGGCCACGGGTGGTGCCGCGCTGTACGCCTCCGTGCGGCGGGGCGGGGTCGCGCTGCCGGAGGGCGGGTTCCCCTGGGGTTCGCTGCCGGCGCTGGCCTTCGTGGGACTGGCCGACGTGGCGGCCAACGGGACGTATTCGATCGCCGCGCAGCATGGGCCGGTGA